>DASUVP010000088.1:0-6284 GCA_036378895.1 Sphingomicrobium sp. | reverse complement strand
GCGGTGTCGTTCAACCTGGACGCGGCGAAGCTCATGGGCATCTCGACCGACCGCATCATCGCGATCACGTTCGCGCTCGGCTCGGCCCTGGCGGCCGCGGCCGGCGTCCTGGGCCATCGCCACCAGCCAATCGCCTTCGATCGCCTGAGCGTCGCCGAGCAGGTCGGCGTTGGTCGAGCCGGTCCGTTCGACGATCCGGATTCGGGTCAGAAGATCGATCCTGCGGCGCGGTCGGTGAGCGATTGCAGCGGGCCGATCAGCAGATAGCCGAGCGGGGAAACCGCCACTGCTGCGAGGAAGATCAGAGCGCCCTGCACGGGCTGGCGCACGCGGGCGAACGGCTGCGCGACGTCGTCCATGTACATGACCTTCACGATCTTCAGATAGTAATAGGCGCCGATCACGGTGCCGACGATCGCCGCGACGGCAAGCGCGACCAGCCCGGAGTTTACCGCCGCCTGGAAGACGAGCAGCTTCGGCCAGAACCCAAACAGCGGCGGGATTCCGGCAAGGCTGAACATGAAGATCGCCAGCGCCGCCGCGAAACCCGGTCGGGTCTGCGACAGGCCGGACAGAGCGTAGATGTCCTCGACCGGCTGTCCGTCCGCATCGCGCATCCATAGGACGCAGAGGAAGGCGCCCAGCGTCATCACGACGTAAACCGCCATGTAGAACAGCACCGACGAAGCGCCCTGCGGTGTCCCCGCGGCAAGGCCGACCAAAGCGAAGCCGACATTGTTGATCGACGAATAGGCCAGCAGCCGCTTGATATTGGTCTGCCCGTAGGCGGCGACGGCGCCGAGGAAGATCGACGCGAGCGCCGCAAAGATCACGATCTGCCGCCACGCATCGGTCGCCGGCGCCAGAGCATCGAGGCAGATGCGGGTGCCGAGCAGAACCGCCGCGACCTTAGGTGCAGAGGCGAAGAAAGCTGTCACCGGCGTCGGAGCGCCTTCATAGACGTCCGGAGTCCACATGTGGAACGGGACGGCGGCGATCTTGAAGGCGATGCCGGCAAGCACGAACACGAGGCCGAAGAGCAGGCCGAGCGAAGTCGCTCCCTCGCGCGCAAATGCGGCTGCGATGCCGTTGAAGTTCATCGTTCCGGTGAAGCCGTACAGCAGCGAGATGCCGTAGAGCAGGATGCCGCTGGCGAGCGCGCCGAGAACAAAATATTTGAGGCCCGCCTCGGCCGAGCGCTCATCGGTTCGGCGGTACGAAGCGAGTACGTAGGCCGACAGGCTCTGCAGCTCGAGACCGACATACAACGTGACGAGGCTAGTCGCCGACACCATGACCGCGCCCCCGAGAGCGCTGAACAGGATCAGCACCGAATATTCGGCGCTATGCTCGGTATCGCGCTCGAACCAGCCGTGTGCGGCAATGATCGCGACGGCGGAAGCGATGAAAACGATCGCCTTGCCGAACGACCCAAATAGGTCCGCGGTTATGAGGCCGCCGAAAACACCGCCCTGGTGGGTCGGCGGACCCGCGAGCGCAATAGTGGCTGCGATCAGCACGGCGACCGAAGCCCAGCTCGTGAAGCCGCTGCTGCGGCGACCTCCGAACGCAGCGACCATCATCAGGACGATCGCGCCAATCGTCACGATCAACTCGGGCAGGATGGGTGCGAATTGGTTCATCAGTGTCCTGCCTCGGGCGCCGGCGCGTGGTGCTCAGCCTGCGGCTGCGGCTTGCCCTTGGTGAAATTCATGTCGCCCGCCGGCGCGGCGCGCTCGACGCGCTCCAGAAGCCGACCAACGTCGGCGCGGATCGGCCGCAGGAAGCTCTCGGGATAGATGCCCATCCACAGCACGCCCGCCGCTATGGGACCGAGCAGCCACCATTCGCGCATTTCGAGATCGACCATGGCCGCGGCACCTTCGGTACGAGCCGTGCCGAAGCAGATCCGCCAGTAGAGCCACAGCATGTAGGCGGCGCCCAGGATGATTCCGGTCGTCGCAACGATCGCCGCCCAGCTCGACACCTTGTAGGTCCCGACCAGGCTCAGGAACTCGCCGACAAAGCCGCTGGTGCCCGGAAGGCCGACACTGGCCATGGTGAAGAGCATGAACAGCAGCGAATAGCCGGGCATGTTGTTCGACAGACCGCCGTAAGCCTCGATCTCGCGGGTGTGCAGGCGGTCGTAGATCACGCCGACGACGAGGAAGAGCGCGCCCGAGACGAGGCCGTGGCTCAGCATCACGATCATCGCGCCCTCGATGCCCTGCCGGTTGAAGGCGAAAAGGCCGAAGGTGACGAACGCCATGTGCGCGACGGACGAGTAAGCGATGAGCTTCTTCATGTCGCGCTGCACGAGCGCCACGAGGCTGGTGTAGACCACCGCGATCCCCGACAGGATGAAGACCAGCGGGATGAAGATGAACGAGCCCTCGGGGAACATCGGCAGCGAGAAGCGGATGAAGCCGTAGCCACCCATCTTCAGAAGCACGCCGGCAAGGATGACCGAGCCGGCAGTGGGCGCCTGGACGTGCGCGTCCGGCAGCCAGGTATGAACCGGCCACATAGGCATCTTCACCGCGAAGCTGGCAAAGAAGGCGAGCCAGAGCCATTTCTGCGCGTCGACCGGGAAATCGTACGCCATCAGCGCCGGGATCGACGTCGTGCCCGCCTCGATCACCATGTAAATCATGGCGATCAGCATCAGCACCGAGCCGAGCAGTGTGTAGAGGAAGAACTTGTAGCTGGCCTTGATGCGCTCGGCCCCGCCCCAGATTCCGATGATCAGGTACATCGGGATCAGCCCGCCTTCGAAGAAGACATAGAACAGGAACAGATCCTGCGCAGCGAAGACGCCCAGCATCAGCGCTTCCATCAGCAGGAATGCCGCCATGTACTCGGGCACGCGCTTGTCGATCGCCCGCCAGCTGGCGCCGATGCAGATCGGCATCAGGAACACCGACAGCATGATGAGGACCAAAGCAATGCCGTCGATGCCGAGCGCCCAACTTACGCCGCCGCCGAGCGGAAGGTTCTCGACGAACTGCCACTGCGGTCCCGACGGATCGAACGCCGTCCACAGGTAGGCGCCGAGCGCGAGATCGATCAGCGTCGCGATCAGCGCGACCCAGCGCGCCCCGTTCGCGCTGACGAACAGGCAGATGAGGCCCGCGACCAGCGGGATGGCGATGAGCAGCGTCAGCAACGGGAGCTCGGTCACTTGTTCGCCCACCAGATTGCCCAGCTTGCCGCGCCGATCAGGCCGAGAAGCATCACGAGTGCATAGGAGTAGAGATAGCCGGACTGGAGCCGGGCGGTGATCCTGTTGCCGACGGCGACGGCGTAGGCCGCGCCATGCGGGCCGAAGCGGTCGATCGTCCCTTCGTCACCGCGCTTCCAGAACAGACGGCCGAACCAGATCGCCGGCCGGACGAAGATGCGGTCGTACAGCTCGTCGAAGTACCATTTGTTCTTCACGAAGCGGTACACGCCGCCGAACATCTGGACGAAGCCGCCCGCCGCCTTCGGGTTCCGGATGTAGTTTTGATAGGCGATGGCGAGGCCGATCAGCATCGCGATGGTCGCGCTATACTTCACCCACGTCGGCACCTCGTGCATCGCGTGCGCAAGATGCTCGTCGAAGGCGACGCTGCCCTGCCAGAATTGGGCCGAATCCAGGAAGAAGTGGCTGAAGACGAACCCGGCCAGGGCGGCGCCTACCGCGAGCAGTCCGATCGGGATCAGCATCGTCAGCGGGCTTTCATGCGGATGATAGCCTGCCGTGCCTTCGGGCGGCATCGCGTCGTCCTGCGAGCTGTCGCCATGCTCCTCGTCCGGATGATCCGCTTCGCCGTGGACAGCATGCTGGATATGCTCGGAAGCACCCCAGCGCGGCTTGCCCCAGAAGGTCAGGAACATCAGCCGCCACGAATAGAAGCTGGTCAGCAGCGCCGCGATCGCACCGGCCCAGAATGCGATTGTCCCATGGACCGTGCCGCTCGCCCAGGCACTTTCGAGGATCGCGTCCTTCGAATGGTAGCCAGCAAAGCCGACGCCGAGGATGCCGACGCCCGTGATGGCCAGCGTGCCGATCAGCATCACCCAGAAGGTGAAGGGGATTTCCTTCCGCAGGCCGCCGTAGAAACGCATGTCCTGCTCATGGTGCATCGCATGGATGACGGAGCCGGCGCCGAGGAACAGCAGCGCCTTGAAGAAGGCGTGCGTGAACAAATGGAACATGGCCGCGCCGTAGGCCCCGACGCCCGCCGCGAAGAACATGTAACCGAGCTGCGAGCAGGTCGAATAGGCGATGACGCGCTTGATGTCGTTCTGGGCCGTGCCGACCGTGGCCGCGAAGAAGGCCGTTGCAGCTCCGACAAAAGTCACGACGGCCAGAGCCGTCGTGCTCGTTTCGAACATCGGCGACAGTCGGCAGACCATGAATACTCCAGCGGTGACCATCGTCGCCGCGTGGATCAGGGCGCTGACCGGGGTCGGGCCTTCCATCGCGTACGGAAGCCAGGTGTGAAGGCCGAGCTGAGCCGACTTGCCCATCGCTCCGACGAACAGCAGCAGGCACAGCAGGGTCATCGTATCGACGTGCATTCCGGCAAAGCCGATGGTCGAGAGGGCCATCGACGGGGCCGCGGCGAGGATCGCCGGGATCGATAGCGTGCCGAACACCCAGAACGTACCGAAGATACCGAGCGAGAAGCCGAAGTCGCCGACGCGGTTAACGACGAACGCCTTGAGCGCAGCCGCGTTGGCTGAAGGCTTATGGTACCAGAAGCCAATGAGAAGGTAGGATGCGAGGCCCACGCCT
The DNA here is from genome assembly GCA_036378895.1 of Sphingomicrobium sp. Taxonomy (GTDB): domain Bacteria; phylum Pseudomonadota; class Alphaproteobacteria; order Sphingomonadales; family Sphingomonadaceae; genus Sphingomicrobium. The sequence continues at coordinate 1,501 of DASUVP010000088.1, read as the reverse complement.
TCCCAGCCGAAGAACATCTGGACGAGGTTATCGGCCGTCACCAGCATCAGCATCGCGAAGCTGAACAGCGACAGATAAGCGAAGAACCGCGACTGGCTCGGGTCCTCGGCCATGTAGCCCCAGCTGTAGAGGTGCACGAGCGACGAGACCGTCGTCACGACGACGAGCATGACCGCCGTCAAAGTGTCGACACGCAGTTCCCAGTTCACCCGGAGGTTGCCGGAATGGATCCAGTCGAGGACCGGCACGACATATTCGTGCGATCCGCCCGTCAGGAAGCCAAGGAAGATGGGCCAGCTAAGCGCCGCGCCGACGAACAGAGACCCCGTCGTCAGGACCTTCGAGGCAGTCGTGCCGATCCAGCGGCCGAACAGGCCGGCGATGATGGCCGCCAGCAGCGGCAGGAAGACGATCAGCAGGACCGACATCAGCCGTGCATCCGGTTGACGTCGTCCACCGCGATCGAGCCGCGGCGGCGGAAGAAGATGACGAGGATGGCGAGGCCGATGGCCGCTTCGGCCGCGGCGACCGTGAGCACGAACATCGCCATGACCTGCCCGACGACGTCGCCGAGGTAGGCAGAGAAGGCGACGAGGTTGATGTTCACCGCGAGCAGGATGAGCTCGATCGCCATCAGGATCAGGATGACGTTGCGGCGGTTGAGGAAGATTCCGAGCACTCCCAGCACAAACAGGATCGCGGCGACGGTGAGGAAGTGGGCAAGCGTGATCACAGCGTCATTCCCCCGCCCACTTCGGGATTCTCGAGCTTGATCGCCTCATCCGGGCGGCGGTCCACTTGCCTGGAGATCTTCTGGCCGCGGACATCGCCGCGGCTACGATGGGTCAGCACGATTGCGCCGATCATCGCGACGAGAAGGATCAGGCCGGCGATTTCGAAGGGATAGAGGAAGCGGGTGTAGAGCACCTCACCAAGCGCCTCGATGTTGGGCTGAGCGGTCTCGCGCGACGCCGCCCCGCTCAAGACCGGTCCGGCTTTCCATGCCGTGAGGGCGACAAAGATTTCGGCGAACAGCACCAAGGCGATGATGATTCCGAACGGCAGATTCCTGGTGAAGCCGGAACGGAGCTGCGCGAAGTCGATGTCGAGCATCATGACGACGAACAGGAACAGCACCGCGACCGCGCCGACGTAGACGATCACCAGCAGCATTGCGATGAACTCTGCGCCGACGATCAACATCAATCCCGCTGCATTGAAGAATGCGAGGATCAGCCAGAGCACGCTGTGCACCGGATTGCGCGCGAAGATCACGGCAACCGCAGCGATGAGCATGACGCCTGCAAAGAGGTAAAAGGAAAGGAGTGCGATCAAGTCTTGGGACCCTGTTTCGGCGCGCTTATCGGTAGGGGGCATCGGCGGCAAGATTGGCCGCGATCACCCTTTCCCACTGGTCGCCGTTGGCGAGCAGTTTCGCCTTGTCGTAGAGCAACTCCTCCCGCGTCTCGGTCGCGAATTCGAGGTTCGGACCCTCGACGAT
>DASUVP010000087.1:0-5880 GCA_036378895.1 Sphingomicrobium sp. | reverse complement strand
CGAGCCGCAGCCTGAAAAAGCTCTTCGGTTCGGCACAGCCACTGTGTTTTTTGTGCAACTGCCGTGCTAGGCGGTCAACGTGGACGCGCCTGCCGCAGATTCGCAGTTGAATAGGAACGACTTCGCAACTTGGCTTGCTCGCAATCGGGCAACGGGGCGGGTAACGCGTTATGCGACCCTGGGTGTTGCAGCGGTTCTCGTTGCGACGCTGGCATTTAGCGTCTGGGTGCTGACCGGAAGCGCGCAACCGGGCTCGCTGTTATCGCCGCCGCTGATCGCGGTCCTGCTGGTCGCAAACCTCATCCCGGCCATCGCCCTGATGGTGCTCTATTCCCGCCGCGTCGCCCGGAAGCGGGCGGCGAGGGAAGGGCTTGGAAGCGGCAAGCTGCATGCCCGCCTCGTCACGCTGTTCTCGATCCTCGCGGCGGTGCCAACCGTTCTCGTCGCGATCTTCGCATCGCTTCTGTTCCAGAGCGGCATGGAGTTCTGGTTCTCCGATCGCGCCCGCAACATGCTGGAGAACACGGTCGCCATCCCGCAAGCCGCCTATCGGGCGGAGGAAGAGCGTGTGGCGACCGAGACGTCGGTGATGAGCAGCGATATCGCGGACTATATGCGGCTCGCAGCAATAGAGGACCCCCGTTTTCAGGAAGCTTTCGCGCGGCAAGTCCTCAACCGCTATCTTTCAGAAGCAGTCATCCTGAATGTGTCCGGCGAGGGCGTGATCCAGTCGCTTGCACTAGTCGATCCATATGAACGCAATCTGGAATCGGTCGTTACCCCCGAGCAGATCCGTTCGCTTCGAAACCAGCGGACCATCAACATTAATTCCACCGACCGGATTGGTGCACTTACACGGCTGGACTTCGGTCCAAACACTTATCTCTACGCGGCTCGGGTGTTCGATCCTGAATTTCAGAAGCAGATCGATCGCGGGAAACAGGTCCTCAACGACTACCGCTCGCTGCTGCAGCGCTCTCGAAACAACCAGCTGCGCTTCAACGCTGCTTTGCTTCTCGTTGCCATCGTCATCGTCGCGCTGGCGATCGTTGCGGCACTGAAGCTTGCCGACCGGCTCGTTCGGCCCGTCGGACAGCTGGTCACCGCAGCCGGAAGGATTGAAGAGGGTGATTTCTCGACACGCGTGCCGGTCGCCAACACGCTCGATGAGATCCAGACTCTCGCCAGCGCATTCAACCGCATGTCGGGCCGCCTGGAAGAGCAGACCGGCGCACTCATGTCCGCCAACGCCCAGCTCGATGCCCGTCGTGCTTTTACCGAGGCGGTCCTTTCGAGCGTCACCGCCGGTGTCGTCGCGGTCGACGCGAACAAGCGCATTCTTCTGATCAACCGCTCGGCCGAGAACCTGCTTCAGAACGAGCAGCAGGAAACGCTCGAGGGCGTGCCGCTTGCCGACGTCTCGCCCGAGCTCGACGAGTTCATGCAGGGCGAGCAGCGGGAGGCTGACGTCCTCCTCCCGTCGAAGTCGGGGCAGAGGACGCTCGCCGTGAAGCGCGTGCGCTATCACCAGGGCGCGGTGATCACCTTCGACGACATCACCGATCAGCTCACCGACCAGCGCCGCGCCGCCTGGTCGGATATCGCGCGCCGGATCGCGCACGAGATCAAGAATCCGCTGACCCCGATCCAGCTCGCTGCGGAGCGTCTCCAGCGCCGCTTCGGCAAAGACATCACGTCGGATGCGGAAACCTTCGAGCGCCTCACCGGCACGATCGTCCGCCAGGTCGGCGACCTCAGGCGGATGGTCGACGAATTCTCCAACTTCGCCCGCATGCCGAAGCCGATCTTCCGCAGCGAGAACGTGCACGAGATCGCGCGCCAGTCCCTGTTCCTGCACGAAGTCGCGCATCCGGGGGTCAGCTTCGCGCTCAGCCCGCCTCAGGCCGAATTCCGGATGGTGTGCGACCGCCGCCAGCTCGGCCAGGCGCTCAGCAATGTCGTGAAGAACGCCGTCGAGGCGATCGAGGCGCGGCGGAGCAGGGGAGAGCACAACCTCGCCGGCGACCGCGTGGACCTCAAGATCCGCGAGGACGGCGAACAATTGATCATCGACGTGACCGATACGGGCGTCGGGCTGCCCGAGGATCGCGAGCGGCTGACCGAGCCCTACATGACGACACGGGTCCGCGGGACGGGTCTCGGCCTCGCCATCGTGAAGAAGATCGTAGAGGAGCATCTGGGGGAGATCGCGTTCCTCGATCGGCCGGGCGGCGGTACGCACGTTCGGATTGCGTTCGATTCTGCACGGCTCAGCGCGCTGGAGACCGACGAAGCGGCTTCGGCAAGCGAGGATTCAGTTTCGGGGGAAAACCAAAGCGAAGACGACGGTGGAGTAGTGGATGGCGCTTGAGGTGCTGGTAGTCGACGACGAAGCGGACATCCGCGAGCTCGTTAGCGGTGTGCTCGAGGACGAGGGTTTCAGCGTGCGGTCCGCGGCGGACAGCACGACGGCTCTAGAAGCAATCGAGGAACGCCGTCCTTCGCTCGTCCTGCTCGACGTCTGGCTTCAGGGCTCCCGTCTCGACGGCCTGCAGATTCTGCAGGAGGTGAAGCGGCGCGACCCAAATCTCCCGGTTCTGATGATCTCGGGCCATGGGAATCTCGACACGGCCGTTGCCGCCATCCGCGAGGGCGCCATCGATTTTATCGAGAAGCCGTTCGAGGCCGAGCGCCTGCTGCATCTCGTCAACCGGGCGACGGAGACCGACCGGCTTCGCCGCGAGAATGAGACGCTTCGTGCGCAAACCGGCCACGACGACCAGCTCCACGGCACGTCGGTGGCCATCAATAATGTCCGCGCGACGCTGAAGCGCGTTGCGCCGACCGGAAGCAGGGTGCTGATCACCGGGCCCGCCGGGGTGGGCAAGGAGATTGCGGCGCGGATGATCCATCAGTGGAGCCCGCGCGCGAAAGCTCCCTTCATCGTGGTTTCGGCGGCCATGATGAGCCCCGACCGGGTCGAGGAGGAACTGTTCGGAAGCGAGGTTGATGGCGTCGCCCGCCCGGGCCTCCTGGAGCAGGCGCACGGCGGCACGCTCTTTCTCGACGAGATTGCCGACATGCCGCTTACGACGCAGGCGAAGATCCTGCGCGTTCTCACCGACCAAAGCTATCACCGGATCGGCGGCCAGCGGCCGATCAAGGTCGATGTTCGGGTATTGTCGGCGACATCACGCAACCTGGCTGACGAAATCGCAGAAGGGCGTTTCCGCGAGGACCTCTACTACCGGCTCAACGTCGTGCCGGTACGGATTCCACCGCTTCGCGAACGGCGCGAGGACATTCCCGAGCTCGCCAACCACTTCCTGACGCGCTTCGCTGCAGAGCGGCGGATCACGCCCCCGACCTTTTCCGACGAGGCTATCGCAGCTCTGCAGGCGCACGATTGGCCTGGGAACGTCCGGCAGCTGCGCAACATCATCGAGCGCACGGTGATCCTTGCCCCGGGAGACCGGGTCTCCTGCATCGATGTCGATCTCCTCCCGTCGGAGGTGCTCGATAATCAGGGGTCTGTCGGCATTTCGACCGCAACCCTTACGATCATGGGCAGCCCCTTGCGGGAGGCGAGGGAATCGTTCGAGCGCGAGTACCTGAAGATCCAGATTCGCCGCTTCTCCGGCAACATCTCGCGAACCGCGTCGTTCATCGGCATGGAGCGCTCGGCGCTGCACCGGAAGCTGAAGGCCCTGGGCATCGCCGACAAGCGCGATGGAGAAGAGTGAAGCTGAACGACGAATAATGCCGGACAAGCCGCTGAGCCTTCAGGACCAGTTCCTGAACAAGGTCCGACGCTCCAAGTCGCCGGTGCTCGTCTTTCTTGTGAAGGGTGTTAAGCTTCAAGGCGTAATTACCTGGTTTGACGCCTTTTCCTTGCTGCTCCGACGGGAATCCGCGTCGCAGCTCATCTACAAGCATGCAATCTCGACGATCATGCCGCAGAAATCTCCGGCGGACATGGTTGGCATCGAAGTTCCTCAGGGCAACCGGTCCAGCCTTCAGGATGTTTTCCTGTCCGCGGCCGCGAAGGAGAAGGCTCCGATGACGTTGTTCCTGGTGAATGGCGTGATGCTCCAGGGCCACGTCGTCGGCTTCGACCAGTTTTCAGTTCTTCTTGAACGGGATGAGCAGCTTCAGCTGGTCTACAAACACGCCATCTCGACGTTTCAGCCGCCGCATGCCCTGGACCTCGGCGAGCAGCACGAGGAGCCCAAGGCGTGACAGTCTACGATCCGGTCAATGATGTTGCGCGCGGCGAGCGCGCCGTTGTGATCGTTCCGGAGCGAGTGGGGGAGGGTTCCCGGCGCTCGACCGAGGCGCGGCTGGAAGAAGCCGAAGGGCTCGCCGGCGCGATCGGGGTCGACGTGGTTGCGCGCAAGGCGTTCAGGCTCCGGCAGGTCCGCCCGAGCACTCTGCTAGGCAAGGGGCAGGTCGAGGAAATCGCGGACATGGCTCGCGACCACGAGGCAAAGCTGTTGATCGTCGACGCCTCGCTGACACCAGTTCAGCAGAAGTCGCTCGAAGAGCAGGCGGGCGCTAAGGTGATCGACCGAACCGGCCTGATCCTCGAGATTTTCGGAGAGCGGGCGGCTACGGCCGAGGGGCGCCTGCAGGTCGAGCTGGCTCATCTCGACTATCAAGCCGGGCGGCTCGTCCGCACCTGGACCCACCTTGAACGGCAGCGCGGCGGCTTCGGATTCCTGGGCGGCCCTGGCGAAACCCAGATTGAAGCCGACCGCCGGTTGATCCGCGATCGAATGGCCAAGATCCGCCGCGAGCTCGAGCAGGTGAAGCGCACCCGCGCTTTGCACCGAGGAAGGCGGCAGCGGGCTCCATGGCCAGTGATCGCCCTCGTGGGTTATACGAACGCCGGTAAGTCCACGCTTTTCAACACGATGACCGGAGACGGCGTGCTCGCCGAGGACATGCTCTTCGCGACGCTTGACCCGACGATGCGCAACGTGAAGGTGCCGGGCTTCGACAAGGCGATCCTGTCGGACACGGTCGGGTTCGTCTCCGATCTGCCGACTGAGCTGATCGCAGCCTTCCGCGCCACGCTAGAGGAAGTCGCCTCGGCCGATTTGCTGATCCACGTCCGCGACATGGCCCATCCAGATCATGAAGCGCAGGCCGCGGACGTCGAGGATGTGCTGGAGTCGCTCGGCATCGACCCGGGAGAGGGGCCTATCCGTCTCGAGGCCTGGAACAAGGTGGACCTCCTCAGCAAATCCGAGCGCCGGGCCCTTCTAACCGAGGCCCAGCGCCGGGAAGATGTCGTTCCTATTTCCGCGCTTAGCGGGTGGGGCGTGGATCATCTGCGCGAGCGCATTGCCGAAGCACTGCGAAGCGGCACCGAGGTTCATCAGATCCGGTTGGACGCTAGCGAGGGCGGCCGCCTGGCCTGGCTCCATTCGCGCGGGGAAGTGCTCGATCAGCGCGTCGATGGCGAAGCGCTGGAGCTTTCAGTCCGGTTGTCGCCCGATAACTGGGCGCGCTTTCAGGCGATGGAATCCGCCTGAGCCAACTTGGCCTGGCGCCAGAGCTCTTCCTTTTCATCGAGAGTGAGGTCGGAAAATCCGGGTTCCTGCTCGATCGCGCGAAAGCGCTTCTCGAACTTGCGATTTGCCTCGCGCAGCGCCGCTTCCGGCTCGATGTTGAGATGCCGTGACAAGTTAACGACTGCAAACAGCAGATCTCCCATTTCTTCCAGCATTCGCTGGTGATCACTCTCCTGCTCCAGTTCGGCGAGCTCTTCATCAATCTTGGAACGCGGCCCCGAGGCGTCGGGCCAGTCGAAGCCGGTGCGTGCAGCCCTGCGTTGCAACTTGGCTGCACGTTCCAGCGCCGGGAGAGCGAGAGCGA
>DASUVP010000086.1:0-2205 GCA_036378895.1 Sphingomicrobium sp. | reverse complement strand
GGCGGAAAAAATCGGCTTCGTCCGGCGGAGGCGTCGAAGGGCCTTTCATACCGCTGCTCCACGTCCCCGGCATTCTCGACCGCTTGCAGATGCTCGGCGAATATTGCCGCTTCTACACCGACATTCCGCCCAAGCTTCGCGAACTGGCGATCATGATCACCGCCCGCCATGTGGCGGCGCAGATCGAGTTTCATGTTCATGCCATCGAGGCGCGCGAGTTCGGCTTCGCGGAAGAGGGCATCACGGATATCGCGGCCAATCGGCGTCCGTCGAAACTCGATGACGACGAGGCACTGGTCTACGACTTCTGCACCGAGTTGCACAGGACGGGGCGGGTCTCCGAGGAGGTGTTCTCACGCGCGGAGAAGCGTTTCGGGAAAGCGGTGATCCTCGAACTGATCGCAACCTGCGGCTACTACGCGACGCTCGGTCTGGTGCTCAACGTGACCCAGGCGCCGGTCCCCGAATTCCTGGGTGAGGTGGTCATGCCCTTCCCCGTCGCCGCCGATTGAGGAGGCTCCCATGCGCTATTCCCCCCTGAAGCTTGAGGAAATGACCCAGCGGCAGCGCGAGGTCGCCGAGGCGATCGGGAAGCGTCGCGTCGGCGGTCTCGACGGCCCCTTTGTTCCTCTCATCTACGCGCCGGAAGTGGCCGATCGCGCGCAGCAATTGTCGGAATATCTCCGCTTCGGCCTGCGCACGCCCGAACGGTTGCGTCTGCTCGCCGTGCTTCAGACCGCACGCTATTACAGCTCCGATGCTGAATTTCTCGCCGCGACAAAGGATGCGCGGGAAGCTGGACTTGCCGACGAAAAGATCAAGGCCTTGTCGGAAGGCCGTCCCCCTGCCGACATGACCGCGGACGAAGCGATGATTTACGACTTCTGTGCCGAGATCCACACCACCGGACGCGTGAAGAATGCGACCTTCAACCGGGTGGAGAGCCGCTTCAACCGCGAGGTCTGCCTGGAACTGGTGATCGTGTGCGGCTACACGGCCTTTTCATCCATGGTCCACAACGTTACACAAACTGCGTTGCCGGCGGGCGAGACCAAACCGCTGAACCCGCCGACTTTGCGCTGAGGCACGCAGCAAGAGCGCAAGCGCTTGCGCGGGATTCGAGAACGAAAGCGGGACAGGTGCAGGAATGAGCGTCTGATACGGCGTCGGAAAGACGCAGTGGCTCGATGCTTAAGTGATCGGTTTGAATGGTGGGCGCACCAGGGCTCGAACCTGGGACCCGCTGATTAAGAGTCAGCTGCTCTACCAACTGAGCTATGCGCCCGAACGTCCGTCCGGAAGGGTCCGTGAAGACGGGCTGCTGTAGCAAAGCGGGCCTTGGCTGTAAAGCGAAGCGAGGCCCTATTCCGCCGTTCTCCAACGCCCTGACCTGGCAATGAAAAAGCCGCCGGAAACCGGCGGCTTTTGATGCTTTACAGCCTTCTTACAGCCCTCGGAACCGGTCAGAGCCGGCGCGGGCCATCGTCGCGCTCCTGGCGCTCGCCCCGGCGGTCGTCGCGACGGTCGTCATGGCGATCATGCCAACGCTCCATCATCCGCTCGCGGCGATCCATCCGGTCCATCATGCGGTCGCGAAGACCTTCACGCATGGTCCCGGCGCGCGTCAGCAAAGCCAGCCGGCGCTTCTGGCCGTCGTCGAGCGACTTGTAGAGCGGGTCGGCCGCCTCGGCGACACGCTTCATGCCGGCTGCAAGCGCGGCCATGCTGTCGGCGGTGCCGCGCAACCGCTCGACCGGATCGGGCCGCTGGTCGGAATTGCGCGCGTTGCGGCGCGCTTCGCGCTGGTCGTCGCGGACCTTGACGAGATCGCGCACCGCTGTCTCGACCGCCGGCCAGTTCTTCTCCTGCTCGGGCGTCAACTTGAGCCCGGCGCGAACGGCCGCGATGCGGGCGTCGAGAAACGCCGCGCGATCATTGCTGTTCATTATACCGCGAACTTCAAAGTGACGGGGGCCGTCGCTACGCTGCTGCGCGTAGACGAGAGTCGTGCCGCCGAAGCCGAGCGCAACGACGCCGGCGAGAGCATATTTCCACATGCAACCCTCCTGAAATGGCAGGCCGCCCCATGTGAAATGTGCCGCAACCCGCGGCATTTCCCAGTTAAATCTTGGACAGCATTACGGCGCTGTAATGCAAACGGCCGGGCATTCGCCCGGCCGCTGCATTTTGCATTCGCGTTTCGTT
>DASUVP010000085.1:0-19074 GCA_036378895.1 Sphingomicrobium sp. | reverse complement strand
CAGCCTTCGAGCGAGTGGACCAGCCGCCGGACGTCGCGCCCGCGCTTTTCGAGGTCGAGCATCACATAGCCGACGCGTTGACCCGGCCCGTGATAGGTGTAGCGGCCGCCTCGCCCGGCATCGAAGACCGGAAAGCCGGACGGGTTGAACAGCTCCGCCGGGTCTGCGCTGGTCCCGGCGGTGAACAAAGGCGGATGCTCGAGCAGCCAGACGCATTCTGCGGCCGTGCCTTCCCGGATGGCCGCGACGCGCTCCTCCATGAAGGCAAGGGCCTCCTCGTAGGGCACCAGCCCCTCGCTGACGCGCCATTCGATTGCGTTGTCGTCCGTCACGCCCGCGACATGGCTTCGAGCCAAGCGCGTTGCAACAGCGGCCCGCGCCCCGCATAGAAGAGTGCAGCAACCAAGGCGAAGGGGGAACGCGAGTGGCGAAGCTGTCGATATCGAGGGCGTGGGACGAGACCCGCGAAGTTCTGAAGAGGGACGGGCGCCTGCTCTCCATCGTGGCCTTCGCGCTTCTGGCGCTGCCGTCGACGGTGCAGAACCTCGTGACCCCCACGGTCGCTCCCGGCGAGCTTCCGCCGGCTGGGCCCTGGCTGATCGTCCTGCTGATATCCGTGCTCATCGGCATCGTCGGGCAGCTGGCGATCGTCCGCCTCGCGATCGGCCCGCAGACCAGCGTGGGAGAGGCCATCTCGCATGGGGCGAGGCGGGTAATCCCCTATTTTGCGGCGATGCTGTTGTGGGTCGCGCCGATCGCGATCGCGATCTACTTCACGGCGCAGCAGATGCGCCCGCCGGCTCCGAGCGGCGCCATGGCGATCCTCTTCCTCATTCTGCTCGGGCTGATGATCTTCATCGCGGTCCGGCTGATCATCGCCGTCGCAGTCGCAAGCGCGGAACCGCTGGGACCGATCGGGATCCTTCAGCGCAGCTGGCAATTGACCGCGGGAAGCTGGTGGCGGTTGTTCGGTTTCCTGATCCTGTTCATCATTGCGGTGCTCTGCGTGATGATCGCTGTGGGCGCGCTGGTCGGGATCCTGGTAGGAATCGTCTTCGGCGCGCCCGAGCCGATGAGCGTGTCCGCTCTGCTCGTTGCGCTGTTTACGCAGCTTGCGATCGCGGTCGTCACCGTGGTGTTCCTGGTCATGCTGGCGCGGATCTACACACAGCTTTCCGCCCGGAAAGTAAGCGTGCCGGACACGAAGGTCTAATCGATCAGCGGGATCTGTGGTGCGGTGTCGCGAGGAAGCACGCCGATGAGGCGGGGATCGGGAAATCGCTCGATCTCTCGCCGGAACGGGACGAATCCGGCACGGCGATAGGCGGCGAGGGCGCCGGGATGGTCCAGCGTGCAGGTGTGCACGTGGACCCGCTTCACGCCTTCGCGCCAGGCCAGCCGCACGGCCTCCGCGAGGAGCCAGCGCCCGTGGCCCTTGCCGGCCAGCTCCGGGATCAGTCCGACGAAGGATAGCTCGCATTCGTCGGAAGTTCGAAAGTCGAGCTCGAGGATGCCGGCGTCGCGACCGTCGCCGTCGACGACGGTGAAAAGCTCCACTTCGGGATGATCGATGATGGCGTATAGTTTGGCGTCGTCCATGATCAGGCGCGAGAACCACAGCCAGGGTGCGCCGACTTTGCGGAACAGCACGCGATAATCATCAGGGTTCGGGTGCTCGATGCGGCGTAGCGACAAAGGGGAAGGGGGAACTTCGGCTTGCGGCGATTGGCGCATTTCGAGATGGGTGACGACGGCGGCCAGCTCGCCGTCCGTCACTTCGTCGAGGCTCATTTCCAGGCCGCGAGAGGAGGCAGGCTCATCAGGATCGCATCGATGTTCCCGCCGGTCTTCAGCCCGAACAAGGTGCCGCGGTCGTAGAGCAGGTTGAACTCGACGTAGCGGCCGCGGAACTCGAGCAGCGCCGCCAAATCCTCGTCGTTGAACAGAGCGTCGCGCCGACTCCTGACAATCTTGGGGAAGATGTCGAGGAAGGCTTCGCCGACGTCGCGAGTGAAGGCGAAATTAGCGTCGAAGGTCGGGCCTTCGCCCGGCTCGAAACATTCGAGATGGTCGAAGAAGATGCCGCCCACGCCGCGCGGAACGCCGCGGTGGGGCAAGTAGAAATAGTCCTCCGCCCATTTCGAGAAGCGTGGATAGAAAGTCGGGTCGTGGGCAGCGCAGGCGGCGCGCATCCGGGCGTGGAAGGCTTCGGTGTCCTCCTGATACGGGATCGCCGGGTTGAGGTCGGCGCCACCGCCGAACCAGCGCTTGGTCGTGACGAGGAAGCGTGTGTTCATGTGCACCGCGGGCACGTGCGGGTTCGCCATATGGGCGACCAGGCTGATGCCCGTGGCGAAGAAGCTGGGATCGTCCTGGGCGCCATGGATGCTGGCCGCGAACTCCGGGGAGAAGCGGCCGCCAACGGTCGAGACGTTGACCCCGACCTTCTCGAACACCTTGCCGTTCATCTGCCCGCGGACCCCGCCGCCTCCCGGTCCGTCATCGGCATCAGCGCGGTCCCAAGCCATGTACTGGAACGATGCGTGGCTCCCGGCCTCGCGCTCGATCGCTTCGAACTCGGCGCAGATGCGGTCGCGGAGGGATTCGAACCAGGTCCGTGCGGCTTGCTGCTGTTCGTCCAGGGGCTGCATTGCGCGGGCCTTTAGACTGTTCGGCTCGTGCGCTACAACGGCCCAGGAGGGTCGGCTCGCGCGAAGGGGACGCCGATGCTGATTGCCTTGCTTATTCCACTGGGTCTGGCGAGCCTGCTGTTCACGGTCGTTCTTTTCCGGGCGGCAGTGGCGAAGCGAACGCGGCCGACGGCAGAAGGCCTGCTGCTCGGGGCCGTGACCAATTTCTTCGACACGCTCGGGATCGGCTCATTCGCGCCGACCATGGCCTGGTTCAAGTTCCGCAAGCTCGTCCCCGATCGCCTGATCCCGCCGACGATGCTGGTCGGTCATTCGCTCCCTTCCATTATGCAGGCTTTCATCTTCCTGATCCTGCTCGGACTGCTCGTCGACTTCGTGCTGATCGTCGGATGCGCGTTCGCACTGATGTTCGGCGGGTTGGTCGGGGCGCCCATGGTCGCGAATGCCAAGGTCTGGGTGATCCAGCTCGCCGTCGCCATCGCCTTGCTGATTGCGGCGACCCTCTACGCGGTGTCCAACCTGCAGATGTTTCCGGCGGGAGGGACGGCTACGGCACTTTCGGCCGAGCTTACCGCCATCGCCATTGCGGCGAGCTTCGTTTTCGGCGTCCTGCTCAATTTCGGAATCGGCCATTATGCACCGACGCTCATCATGCTCAGCCTGATGGGTCTCGACCCGAAGCTCGCATTTCCGATCATGGCCACCGGAGGCGCAGTGACGATAGCGGGGGCCGGCACACGCCACGTGCTTATCGGACACATCGACCTCAAGGTCGCTTTGGGCATCGCCTTCGGCGGGATTCCGGCGGTCTTTCTCGCCGCTTTCATCGTTCGGGACATGCCGCTGGAGATGCTGCGGTGGCTGGTAATGGCCGTGGTGCTCTATGCCTCGGCAGTGATGTTCTACGAGGCGTTCAAGGGCCGTGGGATGGATCGCGAGGAGATGCTGGCCGCAGGCGAAATTGGCTGAACAATCGCCCTTGGCAGTGCCGAAACGCGCCGCTATCAGGCCCGCCAATCGCTCCGGGGGTCCTCTGGGGCGACATCGCTTATGTGCCATCCGGCACGGCAAGCAGCACAAGCGTCCAAAGGGTGAGCATGGCCACGAAGGCATCTGCTGAAATTACCGGTCACAGCGAAGGCGGTGAGGGGGTTCGCCGCCGCGATTTCCTCAATGTCGCGGCCGTAAGCTTCGCGGGCGTCGGGGTCGTCGCGGTTGCGCTTCCGCTGATCTCGCAGATGAATCCGCCGGCGGACGTGCTCGCGCTGGCCTCGACCGAGGTCGACATTTCGAAGATCGAATCCGGCCAGGCGATCAAGACCGTGTGGCGCAAGCAACCGGTGTTCATCCGCAACCTGACCCCGGCGGAGATCCAGGCCGCGAACGCGACGCCCATGTCGGATCTTCGCGATCCGCAGTCGCTCGCGGACCGCACCAAGCCGGGCAAGACCAACTGGCTGATCACGCTCGGCGTCTGCACCCATCTCGGCTGCGTGCCGCTTGGCACCGGCGAGGGCGAGAACCGCGGTCCGTACGGCGGTTATTTCTGCCCGTGCCACGGATCGGCCTACGATACCGCCGCGCGCATCCGCAGCGGCCCGGCGCCGACCAACCTGGTCGTGCCCGACTACGAATTCGTTTCCGACACCACCGTCCGCATCGGCTGAGGGGAAGAGCCTTAAAATGAGCTTTGCCTGGGCAAAACCCTACGAACCGAAGTCCGGCTTCATGCGCTGGATCGACGAGCGCCTTCCTCTTCCGCGCCTGGTCTACGGCGCCGTGGGCGGGGGTTATCCGGTCCCGCGAAATCTCAACTATTGGTGGAACTTCGGCGTCCTCGCCGGCCTGTTCCTGACGATCCAGATCGTCACCGGAATCGTGCTGGCGATGTGGTATTATTCGAGCGCCGACGGAGCCTTCAATTCCGTCGAGCACATCATGCGCGACGTGAACGCGGGATGGGCGCTGCGCTACATCCACATGAACGGCGCCAGCTTCTTCTTCATCGTCACGTACATCCACATCTTCCGCGGCCTTTATTACGGATCGTACAAGGCGCCGCGCGAGCTGGTGTGGATGCTCGGGCTCGTCATCTATTTGCTGATGATGGCTACGGCGTTCATGGGCTACGTGCTGCCATGGGGCCAGATGAGCTACTGGGGCGCGCAGGTCATCACCGGCTTCTTCTCGGCATTCCCGCTGGTCGGCGAGCCGATCCGCGTGTGGCTGCTCGGCGGCTATGCGCCGGACCAGGCGGCGCTGACGCGCTTCTTCTCGCTGCATTATCTGCTGCCGTTCGTTATCGCGGCGGTCGTGATCCTGCACATCTGGGCGCTGCACATTCCGGGATCGGGCAATCCGACCGGCGTCGACGTGAAGGACGAGAAGGACACTCTGCCCTTCCATCCGTTCTACACTGCGAAGGATGGCTGGGCCGCGGCGGCGTTCCTGACGGTGTTCGCCTTGTTCGTCTATTTCGCGCCGAACTACATGGGCCACCCGGACAATTACATTCCGGCCAACCCGCTGGCGACGCCCGCTCACATCGTTCCCGAATGGTATTTCTGGCCGTTCTACGCGATCCTCCGCGCTTTCACGGTCGACTTCATCCTGCCGGCAAAGCTGTGGGGCGTGCTCGCGATGTTCGCCTCGATCCTGATCCTGTTCTTCCTGCCATGGCTCGACAAGTCGCCCGTGCGGTCGGGATCCTACCGGCCGGTGTTCAAGCGCTTCTACTGGCTGCTGATCGCCGACATCCTGATCCTCGGCTGGTGCGGCGGCGCTGCGGCGACCCCGATCTACGTCGCGGTGAGCCAGCTGGCTGCGGCTTATTATTTCGCGCACTTCCTGATCATCCTGCCGTTGGTGTCGGCGTTCGAGAGGCCGCTCCCGCTGCCGGACTCGATCAGCTCGTCACGGCTCCACGGTGAGAAAGCGGAAGCGGCGCCCGCAGGTATCACTCCGCGCCGCGGCGCAACGACGACGGCCGGTTAAGGGGGCTCAACCCAAATGCTTCGATTCATCCTGGGCTTCATCGGCGCCGTATTCTCGCTGGTGCTGCTGATCTCTTTCTTCAGCAACGTCTCGACCTTCCTGACGAGCCCGCCCGAGCAAACGGCCGAGGAAGAGTTCCACAAGCATCCGAAGCACCTGGCGCTCGCGAGCGACGGGCCGATGGGCCATTTCGACCGCCAGCAGCTGCAGCGCGGCTTCCAGGTCTACAAGGAAGTGTGCGCGGCCTGCCACGGCCTCAGCCTTGTCGCGTTCCGCGACCTCGAGGCGCTCGGCTACAATGAGGCCGAGGTGAAGGCGATTGCCGACCAGTGGGCGACGGAAGTCCCGACCACCAACCCGGAGACCGGTGAGGCAGCCACCCGGAAGGCCATTCCGTCGGACCGTTTCCCGAGCCCCTATGCCAACGAGGTCGCTGCCCGGGCGGCCAACAACAACGCGCTTCCGCCAGACCTGTCGCTGATGACCAAGGCGCGGCACGACGGCGCGGCCTATGTCTACTCGCTGCTGACGGGCTACCAGAAGCAGCAGCCGGCGGAGCTCCTCGAGAAGTTCCCGGCGGCCAAGACGCCTCAGGGGCTCTATTACAACCCTTACTTTGCCAACCTGAACCTGGCGATGCCGCCGCCACTGACGAGCGACGGCCAGGTGACGTACGCGGCCGGCAACCCGGCTCCGACGGTCGACCAGATGGCGAAGGACGTCTCCGCATTCCTCGTGTGGACGGCCGAGCCGAAACTCGAGCGGCGTCACGCCACGGGTCTCGCGGTCGTCGTCTTCCTGCTGTTCGCGACGATCCTCGGATATCTCGCCTACCGGAACATCTGGTACGGTGAGAAGGCGGTCGTGCGGAAGACGGGTATTCTCGATCCGGAGAATCAGGCGAAAGCCGCTCGCGCCAAGCGCAAGGCCGGCGTCAAGGGCTAAGGGTTCAGGGGCGCGCCTCGGCGCGTCCCGTTGGCCAACTTTCCACGATTTGGCGCCCTTTGCGCGCCATCCGGCAATTCTGACGGGTTCTTAGACCCTTAGGTTCATTCATAGTTCACGTCGAAAAGCGGATTCGCTGCCCAACTCCGTTGTGTGTTGGAGAAATCTCATGGGAATCCTCAATTTGAAGACAGCCGCCTTGGCGATCGTGGCGGGTGTTAGCCTTAGCGGCTGCGCTTACGGTCCGTACGGCGGCCTCGGCGTCGGTGTCGGTTACGGCAACGGCTACTACGATCCCTATTACGGCGGCCAGTACTACAGCGGCGGCTACGGCTATCCGTACGGGTCGGGCTATGGCTACGGCTATCCCTATGGCGGTTACGGGTCGTCCTATTACGGCTGGAACAACGGCTTCTATTATCCGGGCAGCGGCTATTACGTGTACGACCGCTATCGGCAGCCGTATCGCTGGACCGATGCGCAGCGGCGCTACTGGGAACGGCAGCGCGGCATTGCGACGTCGTCGGGCGGCATTTCCCGCGTCGTCGAGAATTGGGCCGACTTCCAGAACGGTCCGCAGGCAAGCAACACCACGGTTCGCCAGCGCACGGTCAGCAACAACCGAGTGTTCCGCAACAGCAGCCCCGTCGTCCAGGAGCGGCGCGCCCAGACTGTACAGCAGCAGGATCGTCGCGCAGCTCGCGCCGAGGTGCGGGAGGAGCGGCGAGAGCGTCGCCGCGATAACCGGCGCGTCGACAAGGACTAAGCGAAATTCCGGGGCGGCTTCGGCCGTCCCGGCCCTCTACTAATTGGGTCGCCGCCGGATCAGGACGATCGAGGTGAACCGCATGACGGGCACTTCGTCCTGGTTCGAAACCGTCGTCTCGGTGCGGAATGAGCCGATCTCGGGCTTCGAGCGCGATGGCGTCTTCTCGATGATCTTCCCGCGCACGTGGAGCGTGTCGCCCGGATAGACGGGCTTCAGCCAGCGCAGCTCATCCACGCCCGGTGAACCCAATCCTTCCTGCTCGCCGTCCACGACGTGCCGGGCAATGACCGCCATCGTCATCGCGCAAGTGTGCCAGCCGCTTGCGGCGATTCGTCCAAAATGAGTCTTTGCCGCTTCCTCATCGGATAGATGGAAGGGCTGCGGGTCGTATTTTTCCGCGAACGCGAGCACTTCCTCTCGGGTGACTTCATACGAGCCGAAATAGGTTTCGGCGCCGATTTCCAGGTCCTCGAAATATCGCATGGCGCGCGCATAGCGGGCGACATGGCTTGGCGCGAGCGCAAAGGCCGCGCTACGAACCGGGCGTGGCGACCGATGCATCAGGAATGCAACGCTGGCATCCGCGGCTGATCGACGCGGCGGCGGCGCTTAATGAGAACCGGCTCGACGTCGCCGAGCGGCTGCTGAAGCCCCATCTGCAGGAGGACCCATTCGACGTTCGCGCGATCCGCATGCTTGCGGAGCTCGCTGCACGCATCGGCCGGATGAAGGATTCGGAAACCCTTCTCAGGCGCGCGCTGGAGATCGCTCCCGGATTCAACCCGGCGCGGGCGAACCTGGCTGTGGTGCTCGGACGCACCGGGCGTCCCGCCGAAGCCTTGGCCTTGCTCGAGCCCTTGTTCGAGGTTGAGCCAGAGTCGATAGGCCACATGAACCTCAAGGCGGCAACTCTCGGGCGGCTCGGGGACTTCGACGAAGCTATCAAGATTTACGAGACCGTGCTTCAGCGGACTCCCCGGCAGGCGATGGTGTGGCTGAGCTACGGCCATATGCTGAAGACGGTCGGCAAGCTGCAGGAGGGCATTGACGCCTATCGCAAGGCGATCGAGCTGAAACCGGAGCTTGGCGAGGCCTGGTGGAGCCTGGCGAACCTCAAGACCGTAGGATTCGACGGGGCCGACATTGCCGCGATGCTTAGGGCGCTCGATGAGCCGGGGTTGGGCGATGCCGACCGCCTGCATCTCGAATTCGCGCTCGGAAAGGCAATGCATGATGCAGGCCGGCCCGACGAAGCGTTCGACCATTACTCGCGCGGCAACGCGCTTCGCCGCAAGCATCATCCATTCGATGGTGAGCGGGTCACGCGACGAGTGGATCGCAGCATCGAGCTGTTCACGAGGGAGGTGTTGACCTCCGCGGGCGGGTGCGAAGCGCCCGATCCCATCTTCATCGTCGGCATGCCGCGGGCCGGATCGACGCTCATCGAGCAGATTCTCGCCTCGCACAGCCAAATCGAAGGAACCTCCGAGCTTCCGGACCTGCCGGCCATCGCCCGCGACGAGCGGAAATATCCTTCCGATGCGGTCGCATTAAGCGCCAAGGAACGCCGTGCCGCGGGCGAGGATTACATCCGGCGCACGTCGGTTCATCGCCGCACCGACCGTCCGTTCTTCATCGACAAGCTGCCCAACAACTGGATGTTCGTGCCGTTCATCCAGCTCGTGCTGCCGAACGCGAAGATCATCGACGCTCGCCGCCATCCGCTCGGCTGCTGCTTCTCGAACTTCCGCCAGCATTTCGCACGGGGCCAGGACTTCACCTACGACCTCGGCGACCTCGGCCGATATTATTCCGACTACGTCCGCCTCATGGCGCACGTGGACGCGGTTCTGCCGGGTCGTGTTCACCGAGTGCTCTACGAACGGATGGTCGACGACACGGAGGCCGAGATTCGCGCTCTCCTGGACTATTGCGGCCTCGAGTTTGAACCGGCCTGTCTTGCTTTCTACGAAACCGATCGCGCGGTCAGGACGCCGAGCTCCGAGCAGGTGCGCCGCCCGATCTACCGCGACGCAACGGAGGAATGGCGGTCGTATGATGGCCACCTTGATCCGTTGAAGGACGCGCTGCGTCCGGTCCTCGACGCTTACCCGGACGCTCCAGAAACATTCTGAAGCGGCAAGGTCACAGTTCGCCGAGGATGTGTCGGCTCCGCAACGTTTGGCCGTTGACAAGCTGTCATCGCTCTGCCGCTATGCCGGCACATGGGTCGATTGGGGGCAATCATGACCGAACGGACATTCCGCGCATTTAGCTTGGCTCTTCTCGCAACGACGGCGATGGCAACGCCGGCATTCGCGCAGACGGATACGACCCAGCCTACGGGCGCCGATCAACCCGCGCCTCCTGCGGGGCCCCAGCCGGTTCAATCCGCTCAGACGCCCGCCGAAGAGGGCGACGAGATCATCGTCACGGCGCAGAAGCGCGAGGAAAACCTCCAGGACGTTCCGATCAGCGTGCAGGCGATCGGTACTCGGCGGCTCGACCAGCTGAACATCTCGAACTTCGAGGATTTCTCAAAGCAACTGCCGTCGGTGAGCTTCCAGAGCTCTGCGCCGGGGTCGACGACGGTCTACATGCGCGGCGTCGCCAGCGGCGGCGACGGAAACCACTCGGGCTCGTTCCCCTCAGTCGGATTCTATCTCGACGAACAGCCGGTCACGACGATCGGCGGAACGCTCGACATCCACATCTACGACATTGCCCGGATCGAGAGCCTCGCGGGTCCGCAGGGTACGCTCTACGGAGCTTCGTCGCAGGCCGGCACGATCCGCATCATCACCAACAAGCCGGAACTCGGCGTCACCTCGGGAAGGATGGATGCCGAGCTCAACACCGTCAGGCACGGCGGGATGGGCGGCAGCCTCGAGGGAATGATCAACC
Source organism: Sphingomicrobium sp. (assembly GCA_036378895.1). Lineage (GTDB taxonomy): Bacteria > Pseudomonadota > Alphaproteobacteria > Sphingomonadales > Sphingomonadaceae > Sphingomicrobium. The sequence continues at coordinate 8,811 of DASUVP010000085.1, read as the reverse complement.
TGCCGGTGGGCGACAATATCGCCTTCCGAGCGGTCGCCTTCTACCAACGCGACGCGGGCTACATCGACAATGTGCTGTCGTCGCGCAGCTATGAATATACCGGCGTTCACAACCCGCCGTTCGCGGGCGCTCCGGCGATCATCGCGTTCGACAATAGCGCCTTCGTCGACGACAACATCAACAAGCAGCGCGTGTATGGCGGCCGGGCGGCGCTGAAGATCGACCTCAACGAGAACTGGACGGTCACTCCGACGATCATGCACCAGAACCTCAAGGCCGACGGCCCGTTCTACATGAACGAAGAGCTCGGCGACCTCGAGGTCACGCGCTTCCGCAAGGAGCCTTCGAAGGACAAGTTCACGCAGGTTGCGCTGACGATCGAGGGCAGGATCGCCAATTTCGACATCACTTATGCCGGCGCCTACATGGACCGGCCGACGCGGTCGATTAACGACTATGTCGATTATGTCGACGCTTATAACGAGCTGTACCAGTCGTACGGCTACACCAGCATCCTCGATTACCAATATTACTTCGACAATGCCGGCAACGTCATTAGCCCGGTCCAGTACATCATCGGCGGCAACCACTTCAAAAAGCTCAGCCAGGAGCTTCGCGTTTCGTCACCTGCCGACAAGCCCTTCCGGGTGATCGCCGGCGCCTTCTACCAGGTCCAGAAGAACCACATTAATCAGGAATATCATGTCGACGGCCTGTCCGACGATCTGTCGGTGAACGGCTTCCCGGGCCTGCTGTGGCTGACCAGGCAGGACCGCAAGGACAAGGACTATGCACTCTTCGGCGAGGCGAGCTTCGACGTCACGCCGCAGATTACGATCACGGGGGGCGGTCGCCTCTACAAGTTCGACAATACCTTGTTCGGTTTCGCGGGATACGGCCGAAACCTGGACTTCGTCGCCGAAGGGGTTCCGCCCAACGTCGTCGGCAGCACGCGCACCGGCGTCGCCGAATGCTTCGCAGCGGACGGAGAGTTGATCCGGTTCGGGGGAACGGGCGGGTTCGCTCCGGGCAGCATCGATGACATTCCGTGCACGAACGTTGGCGTCTTTAAAAACGGCAAGGTTGTGCCCAAACGAACCAAGGATGACGGCTTCATCCACCGGCTGAACGCGCAGTACAAGCCGAACAAGGATGTGATGTTCTATGCGACCTGGTCGCGCGGATTCCGCCCGGGCGGCATCAACCGGCGCGCCGCGCTTCTGCCTTACGCGCCGGACTTCCTGACGAATTACGAATTAGGGTGGAAGACCACGTTCGGTCCGTTCCGGTGGAACGGCGCGATCTATCATCAGGACTGGAAGAAGTTCCAGTTCGCCTTCCTCGGCGAAAGCAGCCTGACGGTCATCCAGAACGGCCGCGACGCACGGGTCAGAGGTATCGAAACCGACATCAACTATGTTCGGGGCGGCCTCACCCTGAATGCGGCGGCGGCCTACACCGATGCGAAGACGAAGGGGAACATCTGCAACTTCGCCTTGGGCGAGCCGCAATGCGATGGGCTCGACGCCGCCGGCGATCCCGACTTCATCGTGACTCCATCCGGAACCCGGCTTCCGGTCACGCCGAAGTTCAAGTTCGCGGCGACGGCGCGCTACCAGTGGCCGATGGGACCGGGACGTGCGCACGTCCAGGCCGGGCTTGCGTACCAGGGCTCTGCGGCGGCCGACCTCCGGCGGGACATCGACGGAGCGGGGACCAACCCCAACGACGTGCTTGGGCGGATCCACTCCAGCACCCTGGTCGATCTGTTCGCGGGCTATGATTGGAGCAACTACAACGTCCAGCTGTTCGCGACGAACATCTTCGACGAGCGCAACGAGCTGTCGCGCTTCGTGGTCTGCAGCATCTGCACGCAGACGAAGATCCTGCCGGGACGGCCACGAACTATCGGTTTGAGGGTCGGAACGAAGTTCTAGGCGGGAGCGGTCGGGCAACGAAGGCGTTGCGCGTCGGATGACGTCCACCGTTCTTCTCACCCGTGTCCTGCCGCTGTCAGCCCTCGCGATCCTGTTCCTCGCCATGTTTTACCTCGGCACGGGGGAAGCGGACAAAGACGTTCTGTTCTCGCTTTACGCGCGAGACGTCCCCTGGCTAGCCGCGACAGCATTCGCCGTCACGCAGATTGGCGGCTGGTGGACGGTCGTTGCGGTCACCATTCTCGGCGCCCTGTGGCTCTTGTACCGAGGAGATCGCTGGGCGGCGCTCACGCTTTTGATTGCGAGCCTTGGGGGACGCCTGCTGGTGGTTTTGCAGAAGGACTATTTCGCCAGGCTTCGACCCGACGAACATCTTCGCCTGGTGGAAGTGCAGTCCGATTCCTTCCCGAGCGGCCATTCGGCCAATCCCATGGTCGCCTACCTTCCGCTGGCGCTGCTGCTGTTTCGCGATCCGCGACAGCAACGCATTGCTGCTGCCTTCGCGATTTCGTTGGCGCTGCTGAGCGGAATTAGCCGACCGATGCTTGGCGTTCACTGGCCCAGCGATGTCGTCGCTGGATGGTCTTTCGGACTGTTATGGGTGGCGCTTGTCTTCGCTGTCATGGAGCGTTGGAAACCCGCCATCAGACGTTGAAGCGGAAAAGCATCACGTCGCCGTCCTGGACGACATACTCCTTGCCTTCCGAGCGCATCTTTCCGGCTTCCTTCGCGCCTGCCTCGCCGCCGGCTGAGACATAATCGTCGAAGGCGATGGTTTCGGCGCGGATGAAGCCGCGTTCGAAGTCGGTGTGGATCTCGCCCGCTGCCTCGGGCGCCCGGGCTCCGCGGTGAACGGTCCAGGCGCGCGATTCCTTGGGACCGGCGGTGAAGAAAGTGATCAGGCCGAGCAGCTCGTAGCCGGCGCGGATGATGCGCGAGAGGCCGGTTTCCTCGAGGCCGAGGTCGGCCAGGAACGCCTCGCGCTCGTCGGCGGGCAGGGTCGCGATTTCCGCTTCGATGGCGGCGGAGATCACCACCGCGATTGCGTCTTCGTTCTTCGCCTTTTCGAATACGCGGGCGCTGTGCGCATTGCCCTCGGCCGCTTCGCTTTCGTCCACGTTGCAGACGTAGAGAACGGGCTTGGCGGTTAGCAGCTGTGCGCGCTGCAGAGCCTTCTCTTCCTCCGCATCCTTCGGCTTCGTCAGCCGCGCAGGCTTGGACTCGCGCAGGAGATCGAGCGCCTGTCCGAGGACGGACGCCTCGATTTTCGCTTCCTTGTCGCCCTGCTGGGCTTTCTTGACGAGATTGGGGACCCGGCGCTCAAGGCTATCGAGGTCGGCGAGCATCAATTCGGTTTCGACAGTCTCGGCGTCGGCGATCGGATCGACGCGGCCCTCGACGTGCGTCACGTCGCCACCTTCGAAACAGCGGAGCACGTGAACGATTGCGTCGACCTCGCGGATGTTGGCTAGGAACTGGTTGCCCAGGCCTTCGCCCTTGGATGCGCCGCGCACCAGGCCGGCGATGTCGACGAACTCGATCTGGGTCTCGATCGTCTGAGCGCTCTTGGCGATGCCGGAAATTCGGTGAAGCCGCTCATCCGGGACCGCGACGCGCCCGACGTTCGGCTCGATCGTGCAGAACGGATAGTTCGCCGCCTGCGCCGCGGCAGTCTCGGTAAGTGCGTTGAAGAGGGTCGATTTGCCGACGTTCGGCAGGCCGACGATGCCGCAGCGAAAGCCCATGATTGTCCTGAAATATGGAGGAGTTTCGCGCCGCTTAGCCGCCCGCGGGCGGATTGAGAAGTGGAAGGCTTTCGCCTCTTTGAATTGCTGTTAGGGTCGAGCGAAGGGGCGGATGGGAGTAAGCGTGATGGGCCTTTTCGGTCGCAAGAAGGTGGAGCCTCCAAGTGGCGGTTCAGGGGGCGGCGGAGGCGGCGACGATCAGAAAAGCCACCCGGGCCATCAGGCGGTGCTTCGGCACCTACTCGAAGAGGAAAGAACCGAGCCCGGCGTCCGTGAGCGCCTGGCCGGGTCCATCGTCTTCGATCTCGCCTACGATATCATGAAGGACGAACGTGGCGTCCGAATCGAGAACATGCTCGCCATGCTGGCGTCGGTCGGCGGACAGCAGTGCATTGCTCCCATCCTCGCAGCGGCTGCGCCGAATGCGACGATGGAGCAACTGGGCCTTACCGTCGTGAAGGGGAATGACGGGAAGCTGTACTTCTTCGGCGACCCGCCGAACCGGCTGCTGATCGAATCCCAGGAAGCGTTGCTCAGCCTCGCCTTCGGTGCGGCACAGGGGCTCGGGGCGCCGGTGACGATGGATATGATCCTTGAGGAGATGAGGGTCGTCGCCACGCGTGTCGGGGGACCGGATTTCGAGACTCTGGATCTGCCGGAGCAGCACAAGGTCGACCGGCCGACGGAGTGGGTCCGCGTGTTCACACCGGCCATCGTCAATGCGCTCGACCTCTACGACGTCCCGCCGATGCGAAGAGCGACGGCCATCGGCTATGCCATCCAGAAAGCGATGGATGCCGGAAAGGCCAATCTCGACCCGCTTCTGGGTGCGAAGATCGTGCTGCAATGTGCGGCGCGAACGGCCAAGGTCCTTCTCAATTGAGGTGATGGGCCCGGCGGGTTTGAAAGGTTGCGGATCGATACCCACCTGACTGGCTCCCTCCCAGGAGCTTCGCATGGCCGGCTTCTCGTCCTTCCCGATCAACAGCCGCTGGCCGGCCCGAAATCCGGACATCCTCCAGCTCTATTCGATCAATTCGCCCAATGGGGTGAAGGCGTCGATCATGCTCGAGGAAACCGGGCTGCCCTACGAGCCGCACCTGGTCGTGATCGGCGAGCAGGAGAGCTGGACGCCCGAATTCCTGTCGCTCAACCCGAACGGGAAGATCCCCGCGATCATCGATCCCAATGGGCCCGACGGGAAGCCGCTTGCGCTGTTCGAGTCCGGCGCGATCCTCGTCTATCTCGCCGACAAGACGGGAATGTTTCTACCCGAGGATGCGCGTCGCTACGAGACCCTGCAATGGGTGTTCTGGCAGGTCGGGCATATCGGTCCGATGTTCGGACAGGTCGGCTTCTTCCATAAATTCGCCGGCCGTCATTTCGACGACAAGCGGCCGCTCCGCAGGTACGCGGATGAATCGAAACGCCTGCTCAAGGTCCTCGACGATCGCCTGGCAGGCCGCGAATGGGTGATGGACGGCGACTATACGATCGCCGACATCGCGCTGCTTGGCTGGGTCCGCAACCTGGTCGGCTATTACGAGGCCGCGCACCTCGTTGATTACCACGAGGTGACGAACGTGCACGCCTGGTTGGAACGGTGCCTCGCGCGACCCGCAGTGCAGCGCGGCCTGAAGATCCCGTCGAAGGATTGAACCTTCGTTTGACCCGCCCGAGGAAGCATGCTGAGTTGGCAGCTCCGATCGGATGGGGAAATTGCCATTCAAACCAAGCTCTTGGCGCTGGCTCTAATGGCTCTCGCTAGTCCGAGCGAAGCCAGGATGCCCAATGCTTCCGGCGTCGCCGAACTGGCGAAGGCGGCCATGGCGGAAACGGGCGCGAAGGGACTGGCGATAGCGGTGATCGACGACGGCCGGGCGACGAGCGCGCAGGCGTTCGGCGACCGCAACGCCAAGGGCGATCCGCTCACCACGGAAACCGTCATGTACGGCGCGTCGCTGACGAAGGCGGTTTTTGCCTATACGGTGATGCAGCTGGCCGAAGAGGGCCGGATCGACCTTGACGCTTCGATCGCAACCTACCTGCCGAAGCCGCTGCCCGAATATGGCAACCTCGACGAGTACGGAAACTGGGGCGATCTCAAGGGTGACGAGCGGTGGCGCAGGATCACGCCGCGAATCCTGCTTACGCATAGCGCAGGGTTTGCGAATTTCTCCTTCATCGAGCCGGACGGCAGGCTGAAGTTCCACTTCGATCCGGGCACGCGCTACGCTTATTCAGGCGAGGGACTGATCCTGCTTCAGTTCGTGCTCGAGCAAGGTCTCGGACTGAAGCTTGGGGAAGAGATGGAGAAGCGTGTGTTCGACCGCTTCGGGATGACGAACACCAGCATGATGTGGCGGCAGGATTTCGCCCGCAACCTCGCCGATGGATGGAAGGCGGACGACTCGGTCGAGCCTCACGACGAGAGAAGCAGCGCACGCGCCGCCGGATCGATGGACACAAGCATTGCTGACTTCGCCGCGTTCGCCGCAGGCTTCATGCGCGGCGAGGGGCTGAAGCGCAAATCTCGTGCCGAGATGCTTCGTCCGCAATTGCCGATCCGGTCGCGCTCGCAATTTCCAAGCCTCGTTCCCGAAGCTCCGCCTGCCGAGCAATGGAAGAACCTGGCGGCCGGCTTGGGAGTGGTCACGTTCAAGGGACCGCAGGGGCCCGGCTTCTTCAAGGGCGGCCATAATGACAGCACGGCGAACATCTGGGTCTGCCTCGAGCGAAAGCGGCGCTGTGTCGTGATCCTGTCTAACGACGTCCGGGCGGAAACGGCCTTCCCGAAGCTGGTGGACACGATCCTCGGCGAGACGGGCCTGCCGTGGCGTTGGGAGTATGCGTCGGCGGCGAATTAGCTCAGGCGAAGTTGAAGCTGATCGACAGCCGCTCGCCGCGACCGGTGCCGGGCAGTACTTCGTGGCGAAGCCAGCTTTCCCACAGGAGCAGCAGGCCTGGGCGGGGGGCGACGGTCACAAATGGTCTGAGCTCGTCGGGCGCATCCGGATAGCGCGTCGGAGCGGCCATCATCATCGGCAGGCGAGGGTCCTCAAAGCGGATCGCTCCGGAGCCCTTGGGAACCTCGACGTAGAGCGTGCCGGATATGATGCTGTGCGGGTGGATGTGGCCGCTGTGATGGCCCGGTCCGCGCAGCAAATTGACCCAAATGCTGTCTAGGCGCGGTCTTCGTGGCAATTCGAACGCGCATTCTTTCGCGAACATCGCGGCATGTTTCGTCAATAACTTGGTGAGGTCGCCGATGACCGGGTCTCGCCGGGGAAGATCGTTTAGCGACGCATAGCTCGTATAGCCTGCAAAGCGATGCTCGGCGCTCCAGCGCTGCCCGGCCTCATCGTCATCGGCGAGCGTGCGGATGGAATGCGCGAGCTCGTCGAGCAGCTCTTCGACGCCAAGGTCGGCTTCGTAGAGCTGTGTGACGAACAGGCGGCGTCCCATGACTCCCCGTTAGAGTCCTGATATCGAACAAGGAAGACGCAACCGGGGGCAATGCCGGATGTCCGACGTCTTCGTGTCCTATGCGCGATCGACCGAACCGCAGGCGAAGGAGATCGCGCAGGCTCTTCGGTCCGAAGGGTTCAGCGTCTGGCGCGACGACGAGATCCCGGCGCACAAGCCCTATGCCGAGGTGATCGAGGATCGACTGCGCTCGTCGAAGGCCGTGCTGGTCATCTGGTCGGCCGACGCGGTGAAATCGCAATGGGTTCGGGCTGAAGCCGATGCTGCTCGGGAACTTGGGACGCTGATCCAGGCAACGGTTGACGGCACGCTTCCGCCGCTGCCCTTCAACCAGATTCAATGTGCCGGCATCGATTGTTCAAACGACGGCGTGGCTGGAAGGGGCTGGGAGAAGCTCAAGGCCAGCGTGGGTGCCCTTGTTCGCGGCGAGCGGATCGCTGTTCCTGAGGCTGTGGCGCGGCTTGAGCCCGGCAAGAATGCAATTTGCGTCCTCCCGTTCGTCAACATGAGCGGAGACGCTGAGCAGGAGTATTTCAGCGACGGCATAAGCGAGGACATTACGACTGACCTGTCGAAGATATCCGCCCTTTCCGTCACCGCGCGCAACACCGCGTTCACGTTCAAGGGCCAGGCGGCGGATGTTTGCGCCATCGCGCGCAAACTACGTGTCAGCCATGTGCTCGAGGGCAGCGTTCGGAAGGCCGGGGGACGCGTCAGGATTTCAGCCCAGCTGATCGACGGTCGGACGGGCGATCACGTCTGGGCGGATCGGTACGATCGGGAGCTAACCGACATCTTCGCGATCCAGGACGAGATATCGCATGCGATCGTCGATGCGCTGAAGGTGAAACTTCTCCCGGATGAGAAAAGAGCCATCGAGCAGCGCGGAACGAGCAGCGTCGATGCGTACGGTCTTTACCTGCTTGCCCGAAAATACTTCTCGCTGACTTATTTCGGCGGCGGGCAGCAGGAACAGAAGATCATTCGCATATGCAAACGGGCGGTCGAGCTGGATCCGTCCTATGCCGAGGCGTGGGGGCTTCTGGCGTGGGTGCAGTCCACATTGTTCACCTACAGCGAGGGAAGCGAGGACGGCACGGCGGCTGCTCGTAGGGCGCTTGCGCTCGATCCGACCATCGCTGCCGCCCATTGCGTGATTGCGCGCAGGCTCCTCGAAGAGGGAAGGGAACGCGAGGCAGAGGAAAGCATCGCCGAGGCCCTGAGACTGGAGCCCGAAGCCTGGGAGGTGAACAGGGAAGCCGGCCGGACGTATTACAACCAGAATCGCTATTCGGAGGCGGTTCCGTACCTCGAAGAAGCGCTGTCGATGGTGGAGATCGATTACTCCGCCTGGCAGATGCTTGCGTCTGCTTATCGAACGCTGGGAGATGAGGCCGGCCTCGCTCGAGCCGCCGAGCGGATGGTTTCGCACTCTCGGCGCATACTCGGCGAAGACCCGGGCAATACCGAAGCCCTGGCTACCAATGCATGCGGGATCGCGATTCAAGGCGATGTCAGGCAATTCAAGGAGCGGATCGAGCTGGCCCTGTTGCTCGATCCGGACAACATGCTCAGCCGCTATAATTTCGCCTGCATGGCCGCCGCTTTTCTCGGCGATGTCGATATGGCAGTCGACCTGCTGG
>DASUVP010000084.1:0-2171 GCA_036378895.1 Sphingomicrobium sp. | reverse complement strand
GGCGGAAATCAAGTGGACGCTCTCGAACGCCCGATAGAGGCGCTCTATCGGCCGATCTGGACAAAAGCGGACGCGGCTGAAATGCTGCCCAGAGTTCGGCTTTTTGGGGAGGCGAGGCCTTGCAACTGCCAAGAACGCTGGTCGAGGGGCATTTCCGCTTCCGCCGCGACGAGCATACCAGGAATCGCGGACGCTATCTCCAGCTCGCCGAGCTTGGCCAGACGCCGACGGCGATGGTGATCGCCTGTTGCGATGCGCGCGTCGACGTCTCAGCGATCTTCGATGCAGAGCCGGGCGCGCTCTTCATCATGCGCAACGTCGCCAATCTCGTGCCGCCTTACGAGCCGGAAGGCAAATATCACGGTACGAGCGCCGCGGTGGAATATGCCGCCATGGCGCTCAAGGTGCCCCACATCATCGTGCTCGGGCATTCGCATTGTGGCGGCGTCAACGCTTATCGTCGCGGCGTGCGCGAGAACGTTCGAGGGCAAGGCTTCATCGGCAGCTGGCTCACGCTGCTCGACAATCTGAAACTCGTCGAAAGCGACGTCTTCACCTATGGCGACGCGATGGCCTTCGAGCTTGCCGCAATTCGCTCGTCGCTGGCGAATCTCGGCAGCTTCCCGTTCGTCAAGAAGCGCGTCGAGGACGGGCTGCTGGCGCTACACGGCCTCCACTTCGATATCGGTAGCGGCCAATTGCTCGCGCTTGCGCCGGAAAAGGAACGCTTCACGGCCCTGATCGAGGCGTAGACTGCCCCGCCGCCGGGCTTAAGCGGCGCGGTCGAGCAGGTTGCGGTTGATGATCGTTTCGGCGATCTGCACCGTGTTCAGCGCGGCGCCTTTGCGCAAATTGTCGGACACGACCCAGAAGGACAGGCCGTTGTCGAGCGTCTGATCCTCGCGGATGCGGCTGACAAAAGTCGCATAGTCGCCCACGCATTCGACCGGAGTCACGTAGCCGCCGGGCTCGCGCTTGTCGATCACGAGCACGCCCGGCGCCTCGCGCAAGATCGTGCGGGCCTCGTCGGCCGTGAGCGGCTCCTCGAACTCGACATTGACGGCCTCGGAATGGCCGACGAACACCGGCACGCGCACGCAGGTCGCGGTCAGCTTGATCTTGGGGTCGAGGATCTTCTTGGTCTCGGCCGCCATCTTCCATTCCTCCTTGGTCGAGCCGTCATCAAGAAAGACGTCGATATGGGGAATGACGTTGAAGGCGATCTGCTTGGTGAATTTCTTCGGCGCCGGAGCGGCGGTCGCGAAGATGCCCTTGGTCTGGTCCCACAGCTCGTCCATCGCCTCCTTGCCGGCGCCCGACACCGACTGATAGGTCGCAACGACGACGCGCTTGATCCTGGCATGGTCATGCAGAGGCTTGAGCACCACCACAAGCTGGGCAGTCGAGCAATTCGGATTGGCGACGATGTTCTTCTTGGCGAAGCCTGCGACCGCGTCGGCGTTGACCTCGGGCACGATGAGCGGAACGTCGGGGTCGTAGCGCCAGCACGACGAGTTGTCGATCACGACGCAGCCCTGGGCGCCGACCCTCGGGGACCACTCCTTGGAAATGGCGGAGCCCGCCGACATCAGCGCGAAATCGACGCCGCGAAAGTCGAACTGCTCGAGATCCCGGCATTTCAGCCGCTGATCGCCGAAGGAGACCTCGACCCCCATCGACCGCCGCGAGGCGATGGCGAACACCTCATCGGCCGGGAACTCGCGCTCGGCTAGGATGTTGAGCATCTCGCGACCGACATTTCCGGTCGCGCCGATGACCGCGACTTTGTAACCCATGCTTCCGATGCTCCTTCGTTCAAGCGCGTTGGCGGCAATTTTCGGCCGATTTACGGGGATTGACCCGCGGTTGTAAAGCGTTGTGCGCGAGAAAGACTCTGGCCACGGACCGACCATGATTGCCCTGCTCCGCGCCACCCTTCTCGTGTTGCTTGCCGCTCTCCTCGCCGGATGCGATTCGGCCGCGCTGACCGATGCGGAGACGCAAGGCCCCAATCCGAAAATTCCCCCGCCGAGCGAGGGGCCGCTTCCCGCCGTAAATATCGCGCCGGCCGTCGGCTGGCCTGAGGGCGCAACGCCAAAACCTGCCGAGGGTCTTGCCGTCAACGCCTTCGCCACCGGTCTCGATCATCCCCGCTGGTTTCATATCCTGCC
>DASUVP010000083.1:0-4384 GCA_036378895.1 Sphingomicrobium sp. | reverse complement strand
CGACTGCTACGGCACGCTGATCGACTGGGAAGCGGGACTGACGAGTGCGCTCGAGCCCCTTCGGTCGCAAGTTGGTGTTTCGCAGGAAGAGCTGCTGGAGGCTTATGGCGAGGCCGAGCATGAGGTCGAGGGCGAGCACCCCGGCCTTCGATATTCGAATCTTCTCGCGATCGTCCATGTGCGGCTTGCCGAGCGGTTCGGCCTGCCGGCGGATGAGAATACGGCTCGCGCTTTCAGCCAATCGGTCGGGGACTGGCCGGCCTTTCCCGACAGTGCCGACGCTCTCCGCTATCTAAAGCGGCACTTCGAGCTTATCATCCTTTCGAACGTCGACCGCGCCAGCTTCGCCCGTAGCAACGAGCGCCTCGGAGTCGAATTCGACCGCGTCTTTACCGCCGAGGAAATCGGCTCCTACAAGCCCGACCTGCGCAATTTCGAGTATCTGCTCGACCGGCTGGGCGAGAGCGGGCTGGAGAAAAGCGACCTGCTCCACGTCGCGCAGAGCCTGTTTCACGATCACGCGCCCGCGAACCGCTTCGGCATTGCCTCGGCGTGGATCGACCGGCGGCACGACAAGCAAGGAGGCGGCGCGACCAAGTTGCCGGACCCGATGCCGCACTTCGACTTCCGCTTCACCTCGCTCGCAGAACTGGCGGCGGCGCACCGCGCCGAGCTCGCCGAAGCCCGCCTCGACGCATCCATCTGACGGCTCTATCGCCGCCGAATGCATCGTCCGCTTCGCCTGACCGTCGACCGCGCCGCGCTCGTCCAGAACTGGCGCTGGCTTGCCGATCGCGCCGGGGTTCCCGCGGGCGCGGCGATCAAGGCCGATGCCTACGGACTGGGCGCCCGCGAAGCGATGGATGCGCTGTACGGCGCGGGTTGCCGGGACTTCTTCGTATCGGTCTGGTCGGAGGCGGAGGAGCTTGGTCCGGTCCCTGAGGAGGCGAGCCTCGGCGTCCTGCACGGTGTCGGCGCAGACGATCTGGACGCCGCCCTGGCAGGCAGGGCGCGGCCGGTGCTGAACACGGTCGAGCAGGTCGTTCGATGGAAGCAGGCTGCCTCCGGAAAGGCCTGCGACGTGATGATCGACACGGGCATGAACCGGCTTGGTTTGCGTCCTGACGAAGTCGCGGTCCTCGATGGTCTCGACATCGACACGCTGCACAGCCACCTGGCCTGCGCCGACGAAGATCACGACCTCAACGCACGACAGCTTACGCGCTTCCGCGAAGTCGCCGCAGCGGTGCCGGCGCCCCGATACAGCTTCGCCAACTCCGCCGGGATCTGCCTCGGCCGCGAATACAGCTTCGACCTCGTTCGGCCGGGCCTCGCGCTTTACGGCGGCATCCCGCGGCGCGAGGCGGAAGGCCATATCCGCCAGGTCGCCCGCGTCGAGGCGCAGATCGTGCAGCGGCGGACGATCCGTGCCGGCGAAAGCTGCGGCTACGGCGCGACCTTCATCGCCGACGCGGACACCGAGGCCGCAATCCTCAACATCGGTTACGCCGACGGCTATCTTCGCGGGTTCTCGTCAAAGGGCGCCGCCTTCGCTGGGGAATATGCTCTGCCGGTGCTCGGACGCGTGTCGATGGACCTGATCGCCGTCCGCTGCGACGCGGCTCCGCAGCTCAGGGAAGGCGAGTGGGTCGAGCTCGACTACGACTTGCCGACGGCGTCCGAAGCGTCCGGGCTTTCGCAATACGAGCTGTTGACGACCCTCGGTTCGCGGTTCGAGCGGCGGTGGACTTAGTCCCCGGCGGGGGAGTTTTGGGCTTGTAGCGGCAGAGGTCGATCACCAGGCAGCGCCAGCATTCGGGCTTGCGCGCCTTGCAGATGTAGCGGCCGTGCAGGATCAGCCAGTGATGAGCGTTCAGCCGGAACGGTTGCGGGACCGCCTTCTCCAGCTTGAGCTCGACCTGGAGCGGGTTCCTGCCCGGCGCGAGCCCGGTTCGGTTGCAGACCCGGAAGATGTGTGTGTCGACCGCGAAGGTCTCTTCATTGAAGGAGGTATTGAGGACGACATTGGCGGTTTTGCGACCCACGCCCGGCAGTTTCTCAAGCTCTTCGCGTGTGCCGGGAACCTGGCCGCCATGATCGCGGATCAGTGCCTCCGACAAAGCGATGACGTTTTTCGCCTTCGTGTTGAACAGCCCGATCGTCTTGATTGCATCGCGGAGCCGTTCCTCGCCCAGCGCTACCATCTGCTCGGGCGTTCTCACATGCTCGAATAGCGGACGAGTGGCGATGTTCACTCCGGCGTCGGTAGCCTGGGCCGAGAGAACCACGGCGACCAGCAGGGTGTAGGGATTGTCGTATTCAAGCTCGGTGGTCGGGGAGGGGTTCTCCTCGGCGAGCCTGCGGAAGAATTCGAAGATTTGCTCGCGGTTCACTTGAGATCGTCCATCGCCTGGCCGAGGCGGCTGAGACCTTCGGATAAGGTGCCAGTGCCAGAGCCGAGGCCCACGCGGAAATGGTCGGGCATTTCGAACCAGCAGCCGGGTACGATGGCGGCGTCATATTTCTCTCGCAGGTGCGCATCGAGTCGTTCGGTGTCCCCGCCGGCCCATCGCGGGAAGACCGTGACGCCGTGGTCGGCGGGCATGCAGTCGAGGTCGTCGCGGCTGGCGACGAACGCATTCCAGGTCGCCCGGTTACGGCTGAGAATGGCCGGATTGTCTCCATTGATTGCATTCAGTCGATCGAACGCGATGCAGCCGAGACGCTCGGCCTGATGCGCCTGGTTGACGCCGAACAAATCGTTCAACCGCCACATGCGCTCTGCAAGTTCCGGCTCGGCGAATATCCAGCCGCATCGGAGACCGCTGAGGCCGTAGACCTTGGTCAGGCTGTTCGTGCAGACGAATTCCGGTCCGAGATGCGCCGCGCTGGGCCGGGGCGGAACCGCGGAATCCAGATAGACCTCATCGACCAGGATGCGGACACTGCGCGCTCGGGCCAGTGAGCCGAGCTCTCGAAGAACTTCGTCTTCGATCAAGGCACCGCTGGGATTGTGCAGGTTGGTCAGGACGACAAGGCGTGTCTGGTCGCTCATCGCATCCGCGACCGCACGGGGATCGACCCGAAATCCGTCCTCCGCTTTCCGATCGAACCGCCGGATCTGGCCGCCGACGAAGCTCGCGGCGCCGGTCAACGGTTCGTAGGTCGGGCGCTCGATCAGCACTTCGTCGCCCGGTGAAATGAGCGCCGCCATGGCGAGGAAATTGGCCATCGAGGTACCGTCCGCCGCCACGATGCGCTCGCTCGGCAGGCCGTAGCACTTGCCGATCGCCTCGCGGAGCGGGGCGTATCGCGGATGGCTCGCGCCATCCATGTCGAGGTCCGCGAGCGTGATGGGCAGCCGATCCATTCGGAAATGGGGCACTTCGCTGGACGTCAGCGGATAGCGGACGGGCGGCTTGAACTTCGCCCAATGCATGTAATCGGATTGGGTGATCCTCGGCACGGTCATGCGGCTCGGTTCTTGCGTTGCCAGAAGCGGCAGGCGGGAATGCCGAGAAGCAGGATCGCATAGCCGATGAGGCTGTTCACGACATTGGTCGCAACGGTGGCGACGACGATCGAAAAGCAGGCGACGACGAAGAGGCCGGTCGTGATCGGATGGCCCGGCGCTCGAAAGCCCGACGAGGCAGGGTCGCGGGCGCGGAAGACGAATAGCGCTGCGCCGGTCAGTCCGAAGAAGAGGAAGTCGACCGACACGACATAGGCGAGAATCTGCCCGTACGTCCCTGACAAGGCGATGATAGCTGCAACGACACCCTGAAGGACGATCGCGAGGACCGGCACATGGGTCTGGCGGTCCACCTTCATCAGCGCCCGGAAGAAGACGCCGTCCTCCGCCATCGCGAAATAGACGCGCGGCGCGGTGAGCATGCCCTGGCTGAGGAAGCCGAGAGCCGAAATAGCGATGCCCAAAGCGATGAACGCCGCTCCTTTTTCCCCCAAGGCCAGGCGCATGACGTCGCTCGCCGGCGTCTTGGAATTGGCGAGCTGCTGCGGACCGAGGACCTGGACGCAGATGAAGGCGACCGCCGTATAGAGAATGACCACGCCGACGACTCCGAGGAGCAGGCCGCGAGCCAAGTCGCGTTGTGGATTGCGCATCTCCCCGGCGACGAAGCTCGACGTCTGCCAGCCGCCGTAGGAGAACATGACGGCGGTCATGGCGGCGCCGATGCCGGCGATCATCGAACTGGAGTTAGTCGAGACGGGCGCGGCGACCTCGCCGTTCGATGGAGCGAACCAGAGCCCCGCAAGGACCAGCGCGGAGATCGCTCCTATCTTCAGCACCATGAGCAGGTTCTGTGTGTTGCTTCCGGAACGGACTCCGAAGCAGTTGATGAGGCTCAACAGAGCGAGTGCC
>DASUVP010000082.1:0-5243 GCA_036378895.1 Sphingomicrobium sp. | reverse complement strand
AGGCCCTCTATGGTCGTGTCCGGACGGTTGCCCTCGTCCTTGGTGAGGGTGATTTCCTTCTGGGTAACCGCGCCGGTTTCCTTGTCCTTGACGGTCATCGTCACGGTGACTGGCACGATCTCGGCGTCCAGTCGGCCCTCGGCCTGCGCGGCGGCCGTGCGCTGCTGCGACTGAAGCGCATATTCGTCCTGCGCCTCGCGGCTGATCTTGTAACGTTGCGCGACCGTCTCGGCGGTGCCCAGCATCGGCATGTAGACGTCCTTGTGCATGGCGATGAGCGAGGGGTCGCCTCCGATGCGCATTTCCGGAGTCTGCACGAGGCTGATCGAATCCTGGCCGCCCGCTGCGACGATGTCCATCCGGTCGATGATGACCTGCTTCGCCGCAGTGGCGATGGCCATCAGGCCCGAGGCGCACTGGCGGTCGATCGTCTGGGCGCTCACCTTGACGGGGCAGCCGGCGCGAAGCGCGACCTGCCGACCGATATTGCCGCCCTGCGTGCCCTGGGTGAGGACGGCGCCCCAAACAACGTCCTCGATCTCGCCCGGCTCGATCCCCGCGCGCTCGATG
This sequence comes from Sphingomicrobium sp., assembly GCA_036378895.1. Taxonomy (GTDB): domain Bacteria; phylum Pseudomonadota; class Alphaproteobacteria; order Sphingomonadales; family Sphingomonadaceae; genus Sphingomicrobium. Next base: position 4,673 of record DASUVP010000082.1, on the reverse strand, counting down.
GCCGGTGCTAGAGAGAGTGCTCCTAGCGTTGCTCCCGGCGTCGCGTTGAACGCCCCCTTATAGGCCCTGCCGATCGGGGTTCGAGCGGTCGAAACGATAACCGCATCGCGGACGGACATTCTTTTCTCCTCAAACGAACAGTAGGCCGAGCCATTCGGCCGTAAGTGCGGGCTTTTCCTCGCCCTCGATTTCCACGGTCACCGTGTGACGCAACAGCAATTGACCCGGCGCTTTCTCGTCGACCGAGTCAAGCCGGAAGCGGCCGCGGATTCGCTTGCCGCTTTTCACCGGCGCGATGAACCGCACCCGGTCGAGCCCGTAATTCAATGCCATCTTGATGTTGTCGGGCACCAGCATGGCGTCGGCCGCCATCCGGGAGAGCATCGATAGCGACAGGAAGCCGTGACCGATGGTCCCGCCGAGAGGCGTCCGCGCGGCCGCTTCGGGATCGACATGGATGAACTGATGGTCGTCCGTAGCATCGGCGAATTCGTCGATGCGCTGCTGGTCGATCGTCAGCCAGCCGGAGACGCCGATCTCCTCGCCAACCTTGCTTCGAATTTCCTCAAGTGGTGCGAACGGCATTATTCCTCCGCATAGGGCATGACGAGCGAGCCGTCAGGCGCCGCGGTGTAGGCGACCTGCACCGGATAGGCGAAGGCGATGCCTTCCTCGGCAAACCGCTTGATCAAAGCGAGCATCACTGCGGCCCGGTCGCGGGCGAGCTTGTCGGGATCGACGTTCTTCAGTTCCAACACCAGCTGATAATCGAGGCTAGACGCGCCGAAATTGGTGAGCGTGCAGCGTAGCGGCTTGCAGCCCTTGACGCCCTCGACCACCTCGCTCGCGATCGCTTCCATCCGCTCCAGCTTCTCCGGATCGGTCTCGTAGCGGACGCCGAAGGGGATGGTCATCCGCCGGTGTCGTCCGTCCGCGAGATTGTGGATCTCGCGCTCGAGCAGCTTGGTGTTGGCCATGATAATCTGCTCGCCGCCGAGCGAGCGCATCCGGGTGGTCTTGAGCCCGATCCGCTCGACACGCCCAACGGTCTGGTCAAAGCGGATCGTGTCGCCGCGCCTGAACGGCTTGTCGAACAATATGGCCAGCGCCGCGAACAGATCCGAGAAGATGCCCTGAGCGGCGAGGCCGATGGCTATGCCGCCGATGCCGAGGCCCGCGACCAAGGCAGTGACGTTGACCCCGAGATTGTCGAGGATGGCGACGATCGCCAGCGCGAACAGTGCGACGCTGACTAGAACCCGGATAATCGAAGTCGCATTGCCGAGCGCGGATTCCGTGGCACCGTCGCCGACGCGGCGGGCGATGAGCGCGAGGATCAGCTCGCGGGCCCAGATGGCGCCCTGGAAGGCGAAGGCGATGATGAAGCCGATATCGACCAGGCGCTGCGCGCGAGCGGGAGGCTGCGCATAGGTCGCGACGATGTCGATCGCGGCCATCACCATGAAAAGGACGGTGGTCCTGGCGAGAACCCGGCCCACGACGTTCCGCCAGCCAAGCCGCTCCGCCTCGTTCTCGCGGGCGACCATGCGATGGCCGATCATTCGCGCGACGAGCATCAGCGCGACGATTGCCGCGGCGACCAGCGCCCCGATGAGCATGCCCTCGCGGTTCTCGGCGAACCAGGAAAGGACCGTCTGGCTCGGCCGGATCGAACCGATGTTCAGTTTCATCGCTGGGCTTGTGGCGGCGGCGGCACGGCTATTCAAGCCGTGGCGGACACCCGCTCGGCAGCCTCCCGCACCTTTGCGGGGCCGACCTTCGCTGCCTTGACCGCTGCATCGGCAGTCTTCTCAACGGCTTCCACGCTCTTCTTGCGGCGCTTCGGTCCCGCGAGGAAGTCGAGAAGGCCAACTTCCTCGGACGAAAGCCACTTGCGGCCGCGTGGCCGCTCCATCCCGTTCAGCGGGTTGCGCGGCCGGTCGCGGGCGGCCTGGATCAGCTTTGGGTGGACGTAGGACTTGCGGCTGATCGCGACCGTATTGCCGAGCGCCTCCGCGACAGGCTCGAGTACGGTCTTGAGGGTGATCCGCGCCTTCTCATGCTCGTTCGCCGTCAGCATCTGGTCGAAGGCGATGACGCTCGCGCCCCAGGTGCGGAAGTTCTTGGCGGTGAAATCGCCGCCGCTCGCCTCGCGGATATAATCGTTCACGTCGGCGGAGGTGACCGGGCAGGCCTCGCCATCCTCGGTGACGTACTGGAACAGGTGCTGGCCGGGCAGGTCGTCGCACTTGGCGACGATCCGCTTGAGGTTGGAATCGGTTATCGGGACCTCGTGGACGATCCCATGCTTGCCCGCAAAGCGCATCATCAGCTTGCCGCCCTTGCGCTTCAAGTGCCGCGACCTCAGGGTCGTCGCACCGAAGCTCTTGTTGTCGCGGGCATATTGCTCGTTGCCGATGCGCAGATACTGGGTGTCGAGAAGCCGGACGACCGCGGCCAGCACCGCGTCGCGGCTGAGCTTCCGCTTCTTGAGGTCCGCGGCGACCTTGCGCCGGATCTTCGGGAGGGATGCCCCGAACTCGAGCGTCCCCGTATATTTCTTCTTGTCCCGGCGGGCGCGGAAATCGGGATGGTACCGATACTGCTTTCTCCCGCGGTCGTCCTTGCCGGTCGCCTGCAGATGACCGTTCTCGTCCTTGCAGAACCAAGCGTCGGTGTAGGCTGGCGGCAAGGCGATGGAATTGAGCCGGTCGATGGTTTCGCGGTCCGTGACCCGCTTGCCGTCCTCGTCGAAATAGGCCCAGTAGCGGCCTTGCTTCCGGCGCGTGTAGCCGGGCTCGCCGTTGCTGCTGTGGCGCAGCCTGCCGCCGTTCGTCCTTGCATCAGCCATTGGCAGGCTTAAGCGAGCGGGAAGGGGGCGGGTTCCTCTCGGGCTGCAAAGGAGATGCCTGTGGCCGATATTTCGAATTCCACGATCCTCATCGTAGCGACCGACGGCTTCGAAGAATCGGAGTTGTTCGGCCCGCTCCAGATTCTCGGCGACAAGGGCGCCGAGGTGCAACTCGCCTCGCCCGACCTGAAGCCGATCCAGGCCACGGTCCACGACGATCCCGGCAAGACGATCCGGCCCGATCTCACCATCGAGGACGCCCGCGCGGACGACTATGACGCCCTGATCCTGCCCGGCGGAGTTCGCAATCCCGACCAGTTGCGGACGAACAAAGCGACGATCAGGTTGATCAAGGCTTTCGCGGATGCCGGAAAGCCGGTCGCTGCGATCTGCCACGGTCCTTGGCTGCTGGTCGAGGCCGACCTCCTGCGCGGCAAGACCGCGACAAGCTGGGCCTCGATCCGCACCGACCTCAAGAACGCCGGCGCGAACGTGGTGGACGAGCCGGCGGTAACCGACGGCAACATCGTAACCAGCCGCAAGCCGGACGACGTGCCTGCGTTCACGGAGGCGGTGATCCGGCTTATCGAGAAGGCGCCGGAAAGAGCTCGAGCGACGAGCGAGGCGATTGCCTAACCGGCTGGAAAGGATTTTCGCTTAATCCTCACCTTCATGAGTGGGGACAGCAACAGCATCGGTCCGGCACTGGCGTTCGAATTCACGCCGGCCGTAATTTTCGGAAGCTCCGTCGCCTATGCGACGGCGACGTGGATGGCGCTGGCGCCTTTCAGCATGACTCCCGTCGCGGCCGGTGTGGCGGCGTTCGGCGGGATCTGGCTCGCGCTCAGCAAGTTCGGATCCCACCAGAAGGCTTTTCCGCTCTCGCAGTTCGAAGAGACTCCGCTGGAAGTGCAGATGTCGGCGGTGTCCGAGCTTCTCGAACAAGCCGACGTCGTCGGGATCGTCGAGCAGCTTGGCGCCGCGCCTCAGGAAAAGCGCGAGATCGAGGAGGAGCTCGTCCTCGACGACGTCCTCGAAGCGATCGAATCCGAGTCCCGGGTCGTCAGGCTGTTCGAGCCCAACGGCACGGCCGGAGAGATGCAGGCGCGAATCGACCAGCATCTGCGTTCGACACCAAGGCAGGCCCTGCCGGATGCCGCGCAGGAGCTGCACGATGCGCTTGCAGCTCTCCGTCGCTCGCTTCGCTGATCCCCCGCTACTCCTCGATCGTCAGGGCCTCGATGCCGAAGCTGATTGAACCGTCGCGCTCGCGCGTCGGCTGCCCAAATACCACGACATCGGCGACGATCTGCCTTTGGGATGGCGAATTCGGCGTCTGCCAGCTCACCGGTCATCCGATTGTAGATGTCTTCCGCACCCGACCCCGGAATCCGAAAGCGCAGCTCATGGCGTTCGCCGACGAATGTCAGCGATTGCCAGTCAGTTGACCTATAGTCCGTAAGCAAAATCCTATCACGACCGACGAGTGCACGGGCAAGGAGGGCGCGAAACAATGCGGCGCCTGCGTTGGACATGGGGAGGCGGTTCACTGGATCGTCTCCAGGAAGGCGCGAACCCGCTGGACCGTCGCAGGACGCGGCTCTCTGCCCCTGCGCAGGTCAAATACGAAACGCGAATCGCCGACTGCGTCGCGCCCGAAACGCGTTGGAGCAGTCTGGCTTCGACTCAGAAACTTCTCAACTTCACGCACTAGATGCACTTGCTATCCCTCATTCACCCGCTGCGACTCGGCGATCAATTCACTCCCAATGCAATTCCTACTTGTCTAGGGATTTTCCTATAACTATGAAGAAACCATGTT
>DASUVP010000081.1:0-7460 GCA_036378895.1 Sphingomicrobium sp. | reverse complement strand
GTGAAGAGCCGGCCCTACATGGAGTTCCGAACGGCGGGCTTCGCTGGCTGGAACGCGGCCGACCGGTCGATGCTGATCAGCACGCGCTTCGGCAACACCAACCAGCTGCACACCGTCGCGGCTCCGCTGGGCATGCGGAAGCAGATCAGCTTCGAGGTCGAGCCCGTTGGCGGGGAGTGGTCGCCAAAGGGTGACGTCCTCGTCACCTCGATGCATGTCGGCGGCGGCGAGTTCTACCAGCTCTACCGCCTGGCGAATGGCCAGATGAATCTCCTGACCGACGGCAAGAGCCGCAACGAGTTCGGCAGCTGGGACCAGGAAGGGCGGCTGGTCGGCTACAGCTCGACGCGCCGCAACGGCACCGACAGCGACCTCTACGTCGTCGACCCGCGCGATCCCGGCACCAACCGCCTGGTCGCGCAGGTGAAGGGTGGCGGCTGGGGCATCGCCGACTTCGCCCCCGGCGGCGCCAAGGCCGCGGTCATCGAATATATCTCGATCACTAAGAGCAATCCGTACCTGCTCGACGTCACGAGCGGGAAGCTGACACCCATCGGCAATCACAAGAAAGACGTCGCGTACGGCGGCCTGAAGTATGCGCCGGACGGAACCCTCTGGGCGACCTCGGACGAGGGCAGCGACGTGCAGCGGCTCGGCCGCCTCAACACCGCGAACGGTAAGTTCACGCCCGTCAGCCCGAAGGCGCGTTGGGACATCGACAATTTCGAGATCAGCAAGGACGGGCGCACGATCGCCTTCGTCACCAATGAAGCGGGCGTCGACAGGCTGTCACTCCTCGACGTTGCGAGCGGCGCCATCCGCCCGGTGACCAACCTGCCCGCGGGCTCGATCGGCAATCTCGATTTCGCGCCGTGGGGGCCGCTCGGCTTCGCGCTCACCTCGGCGAAGAGCCCGTCCGACGCTTATTCGCTCGACCCTGCCACGCTGCAGGTCACGCGCTGGACCGAAAGCGAGACCGGCGGCCTCGACCCGAACCGCAACGTCGAGCCGGAGCTGGTCGAGGTGAAGAGCTTCGACGGCGAGCCGGTATCCGGCTTCCTCTACCGTCCCGACCCGGCGAAATTCCCGGGCAAGCGGCCGCTGATCGTGAACATCCACGGCGGGCCTGAAAGCCAGACCAAGCCCGGCTTCCTCGGCCGCAATAATTACCTCATCAACGAAATGGGGATCGCGATTTTCTTCCCCAACGTCCGCGGCTCGTCGGGCTTCGGGAAGCGCTTCGTCAGCCTCGATAACGGCCCGTTCAAGCGCGAGGACAGCGTCAAGGACATCGGCCCGTTCCTCGACCGCCTCGCGGCTGATCCCGCCATCGACGGCAACCGCATGTCGGTCACCGGTGGAAGCTATGGCGGCTACATGTGCTATGCCTCGGCGATCATGTACGCGGACCGCTTCAAGGGCGCGCTCTGCAATGTCGCCATCTCCAACTTCGTGACGTTCCTGGAGAACACGCAAAGCTATCGCCGCGACCTCAGGCGCGTCGAATATGGCGACGAGCGCGACCCCAGGCAGCGCGCCAAGCTGCTGGAGATTTCGCCCCTGCGCCGGATCTCCGAGATCAAGGCGCCGCTGTTCATCGTCCAGGGCGCCAACGACCCGCGCGTCCCCAAGTCGGAAGCCGACCAGATCGTGAAGGCCGTGCGCGAGCGCGGCACCGACGTCTGGTATCTCGTCGGCGAGAATGAGGGACACGGCTTCGCCAAGAAGGAAAACCAGGACTATCAGTTCTGGTCGACCATGATGTTCTGGGACAAGACCCTGCTCGCCAAGTGAACCAAGCGAATCCGCCTCTACGGGCCGCCATCCTGCCGGTGACTCCGCTCCAGCAGAATTGCACTCTGCTGTGGTGCACCAAGACGATGCGGGGGACGTTCGCCGATCCGGGCGGCGACCTGCCGAAGCTCAAGGCGGCGGCCGCGCAGCAGGGCGTCACCATCGAGAAGATCCTGCTGACCCACGGTCACATCGACCATTGCGGGTCGGCGGGTATCCTCGCGAAGGAGCTGGGCGTCCCGATCGAGGGTCCGCACGAGGCCGACCGCTTCTGGATCTCGCGCCTCGACGAGGACGGGAAGCGCTGGGGAATAGAAGGCAAGCCGTTCGAGCCCGACCGCTGGCTGGAAGACGGTGACACGGCCACGGTCGGCGAGCTGACCTTCAACGTCCGCCACTGCCCCGGCCACACGCCCGGCCACGTCGTCTTCCAGCATCCGGAATCGAAGCTGGCGATCGTCGGCGACGTATTGTTCAAGGGCTCGATCGGCCGCTGGGACTTCCCGATGGGCAACCACCAGCATCTGATCGAATCGATCACCCAGAAGCTGTGGCCGATGGGCGGCGAGACGGCCTTCGTCCCCGGCCACGGCCCGATGTCCACCTTCGCCCACGAACGCGCGACCAATCCGTTCTGCGGGGATGCAGCGCTCGCCGCGTGACGGCTGTTAATCCGAAGGCATGCTTGAGGGGGTGAATCGGGAATAGACCAGCGGGTTGAGTCCTGCGGCGGCCCGAACTGGATTCCCTCGCGAAACCGTAGAAGGTTCCGGCACTTAGGAGTCGGCTGGGCGGCTCGCGGGAGGGATCATCATGGGCAGCACGGTCAAGTCGCGGCCGAACCATTATGAAGTGCTGGGACTGACTCCGGCGGCGAGCAGCGAAGAGATTGCGCAGGCGTTCGCCGAGCAGCTCGACCCGCTCCGGCCGCGCGCATTTGGAAGCCTCGCCGAAGTCACGATCGCATTCGAAACCCTGCGAGATCGCGCCAGGCGCGAGGCGTACGACATTGCGTTTGGCCTGAAACCCAAGCCGACGCCACCTTCGCCGGAAGTCCCTGCGGAATGGGCGCCATTCCTGATCCGAGCGTCAGCCCGGCCGGTGGCGCGGCCCGCCGCCGTTCCAGTGCCGCCGCCAGCGCCCAAGGTGGAAGCCGGCCCGCAAGCCGAACCGGCTGCAGAACCGGCAATTTCGCCTTTCGTGGCCGCAAGACGCGAGCCGATCAGGCTGCCAACTCACGAATTGCATCTGGACGCCGTGCCGACGGCGGACGAGCCGCGCCGGCCGGACGCAACGGCTCGGCCTGCGTTTGAACCGCAGCCCGGCGGCGACCGCCTCCACTTCGCCGAGGCGGGCCGCTTCCGGATCGAGGGTGACGCGCCGTTTCAATGGAAGCTGCCAGCCCTCGCGGCGGGCGCCATGATCTTCGCCGTCGGCCTCGGCGCCTGGACCGGCCTCGAAGCCGGGAACGACAATGAGCAGGTGCAATCCGAACAGGCCGCGACGCTCAAGATTCCGCCGGCCAGGCCGCTTCCGGTCCTGGCCGATTCGCTGCCCGCCGCTGCCCCGGAAGCGGCCGAGCCCCACCAGCGGACCCGCGCTATCGCTGCGACCCCGCGGACCGCACGCGAACGACTGCCGTTGGATATCACCTTGCCCGACGAACCGGTCGAGGTGATGGCGGAGCAGACCGACGTCGCGGCGGACCGAGCAGTCGCGGAAACGCCATCCCTCGCACCGACGCCGGCGAGCCTCCCGCTCCCCAATGCCGTGGTCGCCCGCACCATCGGGCGCATCGGATACCCCTGCGGCCAGGTCGCCGCCGCGTCGGCCATGGGAGGCGGCGTGTTCAAGGTGACCTGCACATCCGGCCATTCCTATCGCGCCGCGCCGGTTCGCGGGCGCTATCGCTTCCGCCGCATGTGAGTCGCTAGCACCTGCCCCGAACGCCTTGCGCTCTCGCGGCTTTTCGCTATAGGAGCCGCGGTTCGCGACGATCCCACCGCCGCCGCGGGGCCTCCCCGCCAGGACGAGGCGGAGATCGTCGCAATTTTTGTTTTCATTTGAAGGTGCCGGAATGGCTGTCCCTAAGAGAAAAACCTCGCCGTCGAAGCGGAACATGCGCCGCAGCCATCATGCGCTGAAGGCGACGACGTTCCAGGAGTGCCCGAACTGCGGTGAGCTGAAGCTCCCGCACAATCTGTGCCAGGCCTGCGGTCACTATAACGGCCGCGAGATCGTTTCGACCGAGGCCTAACGGCTTAAAGGAGGCGCGGGGCTGAAAGCGATGGACGCAGGCCCGCGGATCGCGATCGATGCAATGGGTGGCGACACTGGTCCGGCTGCAATCGTCGCCGGGATCGCACGCGCGCGCCGCAAGGATAGCTCGCTCCAGTTCATCCTCTTCGGCGACGAAAAGATCGTCCGCGAGGAGCTGAAGAAGCACGACCGTCTCGAGCCAGGGGTGACGGTCCATCACGCCCCCGAATCCATCGCCTCGACCGAAAAGCCGAGCCAGGCAATTCGCCGGGCGAAAACCACTTCGATGGGCCTCGCGATCAACGCCGTGAAAGACGGTCAGGCCGACGCGGCCGTATCCGGCGGCAATACCGGCGCGCTGATGGCCATGTCCAAGCTCGCGCTGCGCACCATGGCGGGGATCGACCGCCCGGCGCTCGCGGCTTTGCTTCCGACACTCGGCGAGTCCGATCTGGTCATGCTCGACCTCGGCGCGAACACCGAGTGCGACGCGCAGAACCTCGTCCAGTTCGCGGTCATGGGATCGGCCTACGCGCGCACCGTGCTTGGGGTACCCAAGCCGCGCGTGAAATTGCTCAACATCGGCACCGAGGAGCTCAAGGGCACCGATGAGCTCAAGGATGCGGCGGCCCTGCTGAGGGAAGCGGACTATCTGCCGCTGCGGTTCGATGGCTTCACCGAAGGCGACCAATTGTCGCGCGGCAATGTCGACGTGGTCGTGACCGACGGCTTTTCCGGCAACATCGCCCTGAAGACCGCGGAAGGGACCGCGCGCTTCGTCACCGATTTGTTGCGCCGCGCCTTCAAGAGCTCGCTGCGCTCCAAGGCCGGCTTTGCCTTGTCGAAGCCCGCGCTCAACCTTCTCAAGGTCCATCTCGACCCCAACAACCACAATGGCGCGGTCTTCCTTGGCCTCAACGGACTGGTGGTGAAGAGCCACGGCGGGGCCAATCCGAAGGGCGTCGCCAATGCGATCAACGTCGCCGCGAGCATGGTGCGCAACGACATCACCCGGAAGATAGGCGACGACCTCGACAATTTCCGGGCCCACGCGTTCAACGAGGCCGCCCGGTGACCCTTCGTTCAGTCATCGCTGGAACCGGTTCCAGCCTTCCGAAGCGGCGGGTCGACAATGAGGAACTCGCGAAGCAGGTCGACACGTCCGACCAGTGGATCGTCGAGCGCACCGGCATCCGCAGCCGTTACATCGCTGGCGATGGAGAGACTACAGCGAGCCTCGCGACCGACGCCGCCCGCGCTGCGCTCATCGATGCGGGGATCGAGGCGGCCGAGATCGACCTCATCGTCCTCGCCACGGCGACGCCCGATCAGACCTTCCCGTCCTCCGCGACGAAGGTGCAGGCCGCGCTCGGAATCGACGATTGCGTCGCCTTCGACGTCCATGCCGTCTGCACCGGCTTCCTCTATGCGGTCAGCGTCGCCGACGCGATGATCCGCGCCGGCACCGGTCGCACCGCGCTGGTGATCGGGTCGGAGACATTCAGCCGCATCCTCGACTGGGAAGATCGCACCACCTGCGTCCTCTTCGGCGACGGCGCGGGCGCCCTGGTGCTTCGCGCCGAAGAGGGCGAGCGCGGCATCCTCGCCACCAAGCTCCACGCCGACGGCCGCCACAACGATCTGCTCTTCGTCGACGGCGGACCGTCGAGCACGGGAACGGTCGGCAAGCTCCGGATGAAGGGCCGCGAGGTGTTCCGCCACGCCGTCGTCAACCTGGCCGACGTGCTGGGAGAAGTGCTTTCCGCCACCGGTTTGACAGCGGGCGATGTCGACTGGGTCGTTCCGCATCAAGCAAACGCCCGAATTCTCGACGCGACGGCGAAGAAGCTCGGCCTGCCGAAGGAAAAGGTCGTGGTGACCGTGGACCGGCACGCAAATACGTCTGCCGCGTCGGTACCCCTTGCTTTGGACGTCGCCGTGAAGGATGGACGAATCAAGCGCGGCGACATCGTCGTGCTGGAAGCCATGGGGGGCGGTTTCACTTGGGGGGCTGCGGTCCTCAGGTATTGAAAATAAATGGAAATCGGCCAACAATGTCGCATTGCCGACTTGACCGATTTCCGTTACGCAAATGTAATGTGCCGTAGTTGGGGACGCGGCTCTTTAGGGCGGGAGAAGCATTGAAATGGCCGACCTCGGCATCGCTCGGATGAGCAAGGAAGCAGGACTGGGCGGGACCTTGACCCGCGCCGACTTGGCGGACGTCGTTCATCATCGGCTCGGCCTGTCGCGGGCTGAATCGGCCCAGCTCGTCGAGCGCGTCCTCCACCACATGTGCCATGCTCTGTCCGAAGGGCAGAACGTGAAGATTTCCGGCTTCGGTAGCTTCATCCTGCGCGATAAGGGCGAGCGCGTGGGCCGTAATCCGAAGACGGGCGTCGAAGTCGCGATCGCGCCGCGGCGAGTGATGACGTTCCGCGCCAGCCAGATCATGCGCGACAGAATCGCGAGATAGAAGGAGCGATGGCGACCGGCGAAAAGGCTCCCGGCGCCTTCAAGACCATCGGCGAGCTCTCATCCGAGCTCGGCGTCGCGCAGCACATCCTTCGTTACTGGGAATCGAAATTCCCCCAGCTGCGTCCGCTGCAGCGCGCCGGCAACCGCCGCTATTACCGTCCCGCCGATGTCGAGCTTGCGCGGACGATCCACCGGCTCCTCGACCGCGAGGGCTATACCGTCCGCGGGGTTCAGAAGGTGCTACGCAGCAAGGATCTGCCCGCGGCGAACGACGAGCCCGTCGCGCAGCAGGCCCCGGCCGCCGTTGCGCCGAGGCCGCAGGTCGACGTCGAGCGGCTGAAGACCGTCCGTCACAATCTCGCGTCGCTGCTCGAAGACTAGAGGTCGCGCGGCTTCAGGAAGCTCCGGATGCGTCCGGCTCCGGGCGCGACATCGGCCCACTTGCGAACGTCAAAGCTGATTTCCGCGAGCGCTCCCGTGGGGAACTTGTCGGCCGCCTCGTTGCGCAGGTCCTGCGGGCCTTCGGACAGCGCAAGGACGAGCTCGTGCATCCCCGGATTGTGCCCGACGATCATCAGCCGGTTGACCTCGGCGGGTGCGCCCCTGACGAGGTCGAGGAGCGTTGTGGTCTCCGCCAGATAGATGCTGCGCGTTTCGACGGCCTCCAACTTTGCTCCGTAACCTTCCTCGACCCTGGCCAGGGTTTCGGTCGTCCGCGCAGCGGGGCTCACGAGCACCAGGTCCGGAGCAAGATCGCGCTCGCGCATTTCGCGGCCCATCGCCTTAGCGGCCTTCCATCCGCGGCCGTTCAACGGGCGGTCGAAATCGCGGAGGGAAGAATCGCCCCAGTCCGATTTTGCATGCCTCAGAACGTAGAGCGTTCGCACTCCACCGCCTCCGGATTGGTGACCGGAGACACAGTGCCAGCA
>DASUVP010000080.1:0-11172 GCA_036378895.1 Sphingomicrobium sp. | reverse complement strand
CGAGTTCAGCGAGCCCCTGCCGCTGGAAGACCTTCGTACCGACCAGAATGTCTGACGCCGACTGGCGCTGGCGCGGCACATTCCGGCGCTAACGGCCTCTCTTACGGCCGTTTACCTGTCCCAATTTGGTTACCGCTGTTGAAACCCGTTTGAAGCGCGGGGCGTTGGGCGCTGTCGAAAGGAAGGATCGACGATGCCGACCGACGACACGATCAGGCAGCTGACCGGCAGGGGCTACCACGCCGTCTATCGCGAGCGCGAAGTCAATCATTGCCCGGGCTGCGGCCGGACGCATTGGCTGATCGGGCGAATGTCCGCCGAATGCGCCTTTTGCTCGACGGCGCTTCCGCTGGCCGAGGCAAGCATGCGTTCGCATACCGGCCCTGCCGTCATCCAGCACAAGAACCGGCATCACGACACGGCCTGGGCCGCCTGACGGTCAGGCCGGCTTTTTCCGGACCGGTACGGCTGCGTTGCACAGGTCGACGCCGCCGGCCGGGCGAATGAAGAAATCATCCTTCCTGTTCGCGCGCGCCTTCACATAGGCGCCGAAGCTCGCACTCTGGGTGTCCATATGCTGGTACGCCGGCCGCTCCGCCGCGGGGATTTCGCTCGCCATCCGCACCATGGCGATCGGCACATGCATGCTCTCGTCCTTGTAGAAGCCGAGCGGCTCGGTCCCTCGCGGCAGCGAGCTCAGCCTCTCGATCCCCTCGATCACCCGCCCGACCACGGCGATGTTGCGGTCGAGGTGGCGCGGCGCGTGGCCGATGACGGCATAGAGTTCGCCCCCCGTTCCCGTGTCCGGCGACAGGTCGCGGCCGACCCCGACATAGCTGTAGCAATGGGCGAGGCTGGCCGCACCCGCTTTCGGATCGTAGGCGATCGGCCAGCCGGCGGCGAAGCCCGCGTTCGGCGCATAAACGTCCGCATAGCCGAGCGGCCGCACTGCGAGGCCCTTCAGCGCGCGATGATATTCGGCCGGCGGCTTGGCGACGACCCCCGCGGGGAGTGGCTTGGTGCTTTCGTTATTGCCCCATTGGACGACGTAATTGTCCTGCACGCGGTAGATTGCGGCGCCGCTCCACCAACCGCCCTTCGCCAGCGCGCGGATGTTGGCGACGTGGACCGGAGCGAAGGCGGGCGCGAGCTGGATGACGACCTGCGCGCCGTTCCTGAGGTTCATGACGAGGAGATCGTCGGCCGGAATGTCGCGCCACGCGGCGGCCGGCGCTTCGGCGACGATTTCCGATGGAGTCTTGGGCTTCGCGGGCGGCCCGGCGGCGATCAACAGAACGGCCGAAACCAGAAGCAGCTTGCGCATCACTTTCCCTCCCCGAAGCGAACTTCATTGGTCTAGCCGACGATTGCCAGCGCCGCTATCGCCCGCCGATGCATATCGCCACACTGATGCTTCTGGGCTCGGGTGAGCTCGGCCGTGAGTTCGCAATCGCCGCCAAGCGGCTCGGTTGCCGCGTCGTCGCCTGCGACCGCTACGAGAACGCGCCCGCAATGCAGGTTGCCGACGCGTTCGAGGTCTTTCCGATGCTCAACGGCAAGGCGCTTCGAGCCGCGGTCGAGACTCACAAGCCGGACGTGATCATCCCCGAGATCGAGGCAATCGACACCGAGACGCTGGCCAAGCTCGAGCAGGAGGGCTGGCGCGTCGCTCCGTCGGCGAAGGCGGTCCAGCTGACGATGAACCGCGACGGGATCCGCGAGTTCGCTTCGCGCGAGCTGGCCTTGATTACGTCCCGCTACAAGTTCGCCGAATCCCGGGAGGAAGCGATCGCCGCGGTCGAGGAGGTCGGCCTTCCCTGCGTGGTGAAGCCGGTCATGTCGAGCTCGGGCAAGGGGCAGACGACGGCCAAATCGGCGGGCGACGTCGGGCCTGCCTGGGACTATGCCGTCGCGAACATGCGCGGCGACCGGCCCCGCGTGATCGTCGAGGAATATATCGAGTTCGACAGCGAGATCACCTTGTTGACCGTCGCGACCGAAGCGGGCGTCCTGTTCTGCGCGCCGATAGGCCACCGGCAGGAAGCGGGCGACTATCGCGAAAGCTGGCAGCCCGCGGGCATCGCGGACGGCGCCTTGCTCTCCGCCCGCCGCCAGGCGCGCAAGGTCGTCGAGGCGCTCGGCGGCTACGGCATTTTCGGGGTCGAGTTCTTCGTGAAGGGCGACCAGGCGATCTTCTCGGAACTGTCGCCGCGCCCGCACGACACCGGCATGGTGACGTTGATCACCCAGTTTCCGAACGAGTTCGAGCTTCACCTGCGGGCGGTGCTTGGGCTTCCGATCCCGGCTATCGAGCTTACCCGTCCAGGCGCTTCGGCGGTGATCCTCGCCGACCGCGAGAGCGAAGAGTTCGGCTTCGACGGCGTGGCCGACGCTTTGGCTCGCGGGCGGCCGGGCGCCCCGGTCGACGTACGCATTTTCGCCAAGCCGAACACGCTCAAGAACCGGCGGATGGGCGTTGCGCTGGCGGGTGGCAAGGATGCGACCGAGGCGGTCGAAACGGCGAAGGCCGCCGCCGCGGCGGTGAAGATCGTTTATTCGAAATAGAACCGAACCCCGCTTTCGCAGTTTGTTGGTGCAGGCGAGATGAAAGGAGAGGCGATGCGCGCGCAGCTACTCGGAGCCATTGCGATAGGCTTGCTCGCAAGCGCCTGCGACAATCCGCAGCCCGCTGAGCCGCGCAAGTCGATCCAGGTTCGCAGCGAGCAGCAGGAAGGCCTGCACAAATTGAGCGAGCCCTATCGCCACGTCGCGCTCCGCCGCGCGATCTACGACGCCGGCCGCACGTGCAAGACTGTGACGAAGTCCGGCTATGTCCAGGAATATGGCAATCTGTCGATGTGGACCGCCAGTTGCGACAGCGGCAAAAGCTGGGCGATCTTCGTCGGACCCGACGCGTCCGTCCAGGTCAGGGATTGCAAGGAAACGGAGCAGCTAAAGCTGCCTGCGTGCACGATCCGCGAGCCGGCAAAGCCCGAAGCCGCGAATTAATCGCAGCGGCGGCTTTCCTTATATTCGCCCGACGCGGTCTTTTCCTTGACCGTCACGCAATTGCCCTGGCGCGTTTCTTCACGCCAGCTGCCGTCCGCATTGGTCACGCGGTTGGCCTTGGGGACGCGCTTGCCGTCCTTGATCTCGTAATTCCAGCCCTTCGGCGTGGACTGCGAAGCGCTCGCCGTCGACTGCGCATAAGCGGCTCCGGCGAAGCCAGCGCCTACCAGAACGGCAGCGCCGATCAGCAACGCAACTTTCGAAACCCGCATCATTGCACGACTCCTTAGCGTCGCTCGTACCCGCCACCACGTGAACGGAGGGTGAAAGTCGGGACGAGCGAAATCCGCGCCGACTTGACGCAGATAATGCCCGAATCGCTGTTTTTGAAGGGCTTAGCCCTGCCGTGCCTTGAAGCGACGATTCGTCTTGTTGATGACGTAGGTGCGCCCGCGGCGGCGGATCACGCGGCAATCGCGGTGGCGCGACTTGAGCGACTTCAAGCTGTTGCGGATCTTCATGGCGCGCGCCTGTCTCTTCGTCTTGTCTTTGCAAAAATAAGGAAGGCCGCCCGGACAGGGCAGCCGCTGGACGCGCGCTTAAGCGGAATTCCGCCGCTCCGTCAAGGTTCAGCGCGCAGGGGAGCGTTGGGCTTTCGGCTGTGTCGGCGCGAAGCTCTCCCCGAAATAGTCGCCGGCGTACCACATCGGGCGGTGGTCGCTGTCGGTCATTTCCCGTGCGATCCGGTAGTTGAGGTCGGCGAAGCGCGCCCCCGCCTGCCAATGGATCGGCTGGGTGAGATCGTCCTTCACGGAATGATAGGTGTCGGCGAGGAACCGTGTCCAATATTGCTTCCCGCCGTTGGCCTGGCCGGTCATCAGGAACACGGACGGAACACCCTGTTTCACGAATGGATAATGGTCCGAGCGGACGAACAAAGTTTCCTGCGGCATCGGGTCGGGGCCGAGTCCCACTTTCATGCTCTTGCCCGCTGCTGCGACAGCCCTCGCGATCGTCGAACGATCGGCGCCGAACGCTACCACGTCCGTGAAATCGTAGAGCAATAGCGGCATGTCCAGATTGACCAGCCCCACGATCTGGTCCGCGGGAACCGTCGGATGGGTCGCGAGATAGCTCGCGCCGAGCAGTCCATATTCCTCACCCGTCACCGCCGTGAAGATCACTGAGCGGCGCGGCGGTCGCCCTGCCTCGACGAACTCGCGGGCGGCCTCGATCGTCGTCGCCACCCCGGCGGCATTGTCGAGCGCGCCGTTGTAAACCTTGTCCTGGCCCGGCTTGGCCGACGCATCTAGGCCAAGATGGTCGAGATGGCCCATCAGCACGACATGCTCGCCCGAAAGCTTTGGGTCGGACCCGGGAAGCACCGCGACAACGTTGGGGCTGGTGAAGTCCTCCCACGCGCTGCTCGCCTTGAGGGACATGGACGCGGGCAAGGTGAAGCCGCGAATGCGCTTGCCCGCGGCGATCTGCGCGCGGACCTGTTTCAAAGTCTGCGGAGCGCGCTCGAATAGGCGGGTCGCCGATTGAGGGGAAAGGGCGATCATTGCCCTGGCGGCGCCCGCTCGGCTGGTCCGGCCTTCCTTGTCGACCCAATCGATAACCGGTCGATCGGCGAAGCGCTTCAACTGGCTCGCGGCGGTCAGCGCATCCTCGATCTCGATATAGCCGATGGCGCCCTGCGCGCCCGCAGTCTGCGCGCGCATCGAAGCCACATGCGCGGCCGCCTCGCCGGAGATGCCAGGGGGCAAGTCGGACAGCGCGACGACGATCTTGCCGTGCACGTCGAGGCCCGAATAATCGTCTATGCCGAGCCGGGCGTCGCGGATGCCGTAGCCCACGAAAACCAGCTCTCCCGAAAGGTCGCGCTGGCGCTCGGTGGCACTGGGTCGGACAGCGGCATCCTTTCCAGCTGAGAGTTGCATGCGCTTCCCGTTGAGGACCATCGAAATCGTCGGCGTCCCCGCTTGCGTCGCTCGACGGAAAGGCACTTCGACGAACCAGCTTCCGTTCGTGCCGCCCGGCTTCAGCCCGAGCTTGCGGAATTCCGCAGCGACGTAATTGGCGGCGATGCGATGGCCACGCGAACCCGTCTCGCGCCCTTCGAGCAGGTCGCTGGCGAGGAATTCAACATGGGCGCGAATGCGATCGGCCGCGTGTAGATCGCCGATCGGCTTCGGCGGCGCCGCTCCGATGAGCAGCGCGGACAAGGCCAGAACCGGCAGCCGCAGGACTTTTACTCCCAATTCCGCCCCTGCAGCTTGCGCTCCCATTCGAGCGCATGGGTCAGGATCGTTTCGATATCCGCATAACGGGCGGTCCAGTCGAGCGTCTTTCGGAGCGCCTCGTTCGATGAGATGAGCAGCGGCGGGTCTCCCGCGCGCCGCGGCTTCATCTCTCGCCGGATGGGCTTGCCCACGACCTTGTCGAGAGCATCGAGGACCTCGAGCACCGAAAGTCCACGGCCGTAGCCGAGGTTCAGCACCAGGTTTTCGTCCGGCCGCTCGATCAGGCGTTCGAGCGCCTTCAGATGCGCCGCGACGAGATCGCTGACGTGGATGTAGTCGCGAACGCAGCTGCCGTCCTCGGTAGGATAATCGGTGCCGTAGACGTCGATATGGTCGCGCTTTCCGACGGCGGCCTCGACGGCAACCTTGATGAGGTGCGTCGAGCCCTTGCCGATCTGGCCAGACCGGCCTTCCGGATCCGCGCCGGACACGTTGAAATAGCGAAGCGCCGCATAGTTCATCGGATAGGCGGCCGCCGAATCTTCGAGCATGCGCTCGGTCATCAGCTTCGACGCGCCGTAGGGGTTGATCGGCAGTTTCGCGACGGTCTCATCGACCGGCACCCGCGCCGGTTCGCCGTAAACCGCGGCGGTCGACGAAAAGACGATGTGCTTCACACGGGCATCGACGGCGGTCGAAATCAGCGAATGGCTCGCGACCGTATTGTTGCGATAATAATCGAGCGGCTTCTCGACGCTTTCCGGGACCACGATCGACCCCGCGAAATGCATGATCGCGCCGATATCCCGCTCGGAAAGGATGCGCTCCACGAGCTCGCGGTCGTCGATGCGTCCCTCATAGAAAGCGACGTCGTCCGGTACGACGTAGCGGCTGCCTGTCGAAAGATCGTCGATGATGGCGACGCTCCAGCCGGCGTCGCGCAAGGCGAGAACGGCGTGGCTGCCGATATAGCCGGCACCGCCGGTGACTAGCACGGGAACTTTGGACATGGGCCGGTGGGCTAGCGAAGCCTCGGGCCGCGCGCCAGTGGCGTTTTGCGCTCGAACCTCACACGCAAGTCATTGCAGCCGCGGCCCGCCTACGCTGTGATGGCCCGGATGATCAGTACCGACAAAGCGTGGGAAAAGTTCGGGAAGCTCGACCCCTATTTCGGCGTGCTTGCCGACGAGAGGTTCGCTTCCGGCAATATCGAGGAGAATCGCGACCTGTTCTTCGCGACCGGCCGAAGCTCGGTCGCTCATATCCTCAACCAGTACCGGGACCATTTCGGAACCCTGCCGAGAGAACGGGCCTTGGACTTCGGCTGCGGCGTAGGGCGCCTGACCTTCCCGTTGGCCGAGGAATTCTCCGCCGTCCTGGGCCTCGACATCTCGCCCTCGATGCTTGCCGAGGCGCAGTCGAACGCCGAGCGCCTGAACGTTGCGAACGCGATATTCGCGCTCGCCGATGACCGGCTGTCCAACGCCCCCGGCGAGTTCGATTTCGTTACGAGCTATATTGTGCTCCAGCACATCCCGGTGCGCCGGGGCCTGTCGATTCTCTCGCGCCTCGTGGGCAAGGTGAGGCCTGGCGGCGGCTTCCATCTTCACGTTTCGATTCGGACGGACAGCCTTGCGTCCCGCTCGGTCTGGTGGGCCAGCCACCACATACCCGGGGTAAAGATTTGGCAGAACATCCGCTCCGGCCGGACCTGGAACGCACCGGCGATGCAGATGAACAATTATTCGCTGAACCGGATCATCGTGCAGCTTGCGGGCCAAGGCATCTCGAACATCTTCATCTCGACCGAGCACCATGCGAAGTTCCTGACCTGCAGCCTGCTCGGGAAAAAGCCGGACGCGCCGGCGGCCGCCTAGACTGACGAACTCAGAACTTCCGAATCGTGCCTTCGGACGACGCAACGCGCATCCCGAACTTCTTCACAGTCACCTTGCTGCTGGCCGCCTTGCCGCCCGGAAGAGGGGTTAGCCATTGCTCGATCGCCAGCTTGCCCTTCATCTTGAAGCGAAAGACGAACTTGCCGCCAATCTGCTGAACCTGGACGGGTCCGACCGCTTCCGACATCGAACCGGTGAACCGTCCGGGGCTGGTCTCGCGGATCAGCCAGTGCCGCTTGCTGGCCGGCTTCCCATGATCATGGATTTGCTGGATCAGCGACAGGGATCCGTCAGGCAGTATCCGGCCGCGGCCTACCGTCCGCGACTGGTACGGCTTCTTCATCATCACTTTGACGAGGCTGAGCATCTCGGTCCGGCCTTCGAAGAAACGGAGCGGTTCGAGAATCCTTTCTGCCTTCGCCGGGCTGGCCGGAACAGCGAGCGCGATGAGCAGGGACGGGACGGCCAGCCTCAGGCCGGATTGGCTTACGCGGGACAAATACACGGGCGCATAACGCGCGTGTCCCGCAAAGTTTTCCGCCGGCACCCGGCTACGGCTTGACGAACTTCAGGGTCATGCGGTCGCTCTCGCCAACGGCCAGATACTTTTCGCGATCCTGCTCCTTGAGCGTCAGCACCGGCGGCAAGGTCCAGACGCCTTCCGGCCAGTCCGCCGTGTCGCGCGGGTTGGCGTTGATGTCGGATGAGGCCGCGAGCTTGAAGCCGGCTTCTTCGGCGAGGCGGCGGACGGTCGACGTCTTGATGTAGCCGCTGGTCCGCTCGCGCTCGGCGTCGGCCGTTTCGGGCAAGCGGTGATCGACGATCCCCAATATGCCGCCCGGCTTCAGCATGGCGAAGATCTGCTTGAAGGCTTCGGCGCTATAGTCCTGCTTGTCGTCGCGTCGATAACCCATCCGCCAGTTATGGACGTTGCGGAAGGTCAGCACGACGTCGGCGGTGCCGTCCGGCACCCGCTTCGCTGCCGCGTCGAATGCCGGGAAGTCGACGGTTTCGATCGAACCGTAAAGCTTCGCGTCTGCCTGCTGGAGCTTTTGCAGCCCGCTCCGGCCCCAGTCCGGAGCGGCGGCGTACAGCTTCCCTCCGCCGGCGGTCAGATAAGGCGCGAGGATTTCCGTGTACCACCCGCCACCCGGCCAGATCTCGACGACCGTGTCGTTCGGATCGACCTCGAAGAAGTTCAGCGTCGCCGCCGGGTTGCGATAGCGATCGCGAGCGACATTGGCGGCGGATCTTCCCGGCTGGGCAACCGCTGCTTCGATTCTCCCGAGGCGGCCGGTCGAAGGATCGCGCGCTTTCTCAGCCGGAGCTTGCGGCTGGGGCGCGGGCTGCGTTGGGACCTGTGAGGAACCGAGCATCAGGGCAGAGGCGATCGAAAGCGCGAGTGGGTGGATCATGAATGGCTCCTCGGTTTGATTCCCCCATGCGTGAGCGCGGTGCGGGCCGCAAGCGTTTGCCTGATCCGCGACCCCGCACTATCAGCGGCGCAATTTTCAGGCAGCTTTCCGAAGAAGGTCCCATGGCACTAGTGATTTCGAGCGCATTCGACGCCGGCAATATCCGCGTTGTGAAGCAGGACGGCGACAGGGTCGATCTCGAGATCGTCAAGGACCACATGTCAGACTTCTACCAATGGTTCTACTTCCGCGTGGCGGGCGGGCAGGACCGTGACGTCGAGCTGCGGATCGTGAATTGCGCGGGCTCCGCCTATCCCAACGGCTGGCCGGACTACAAAGCCCTCGTCTCGACCGACCGCGAGGAATGGCTTCGCGTGGAAGACACGACGTACGCCGACGGCGTCCTCACCATCCGCTTCACGCCCGAAACCGATTGCGCCTGGGTCGCCTATTTCGCGCCTTACTCGATGGAGCGGCATCACGATTTGATCTCGACCTACGCCTCGCTGCCCTATGTGGACTATGCCTCGCTCGGCCAGTCGCTCGACGGCCAGGACCTGGACTGCCTCACGATCGGCGAGGGGCCGCTCAACGTCTGGCTCTACGCGCGCCAGCATCCGGGCGAGAGCATGGCCGAATGGTGGATGGAAGGCGCGCTCGAAAAGCTGACCGATCCCGACGATCCGGTGGCTCGGGTGCTGCGCCGCGACTGCACCTTCCGGATCGTCCCGAACATGAATCCGGACGGCTCGAGGCGCGGCCACTTGCGCACCAACGCGGTCGGAGTGAACCTAAACCGCGAGTGGCATGCGCCCTCGGCCGAGCGGAGCCCCGAGGTTTTGTTCGTGCGCAACGCGATGGACAAGAACCCGCCAGATTTTGCGATGGACGTGCATGGCGACGAGGCGATCCCCGCCAACTTCCTCGCCGGCTTTGAGGGCATCCCCTCACTCACCGAGCGGCAGACGCGCCTGTTCAACCTCTTCTCGGACAACCTCGAGCGGATCTCGCCCGACTTCCAGACCCAGCAGGGCTATGAAATCCCTGCGCCGGGCGAGGCGAACATGTCCATGTCCACCACCCAGCTCGCCGAGCGCTACGGCTGCGTGTCGATGACCCTCGAAATGCCGTTCAAGGACAATTTCGACCTGCCCGACCCGCTCTACGGCTGGAGCCCGGAGCGGTCGAAGTTCCTCGCGTTCGCCTGCCTCGATGCGCTGCACGCGATCCTTCCGGAGTTGCAGAAGGCCAAGGCGGAAAGGCCCAAGGCGGAGAAGGTACCGGCCTGATGCCGACCCTCGTCCTGCTCCGCCACGGCCAGTCGCAGTGGAACCTGGAAAACCGTTTCACCGGCTGGTGGGACGTCGATCTGTCGGAGCAGGGCGTGTCCGAAGCCCGCGCTGCCGGGAAGCTGCTGAAGGAGCGCGGCTATCAGTTCGACCGCTGCTTCACGAGCGTCCTGACCCGCGCGATCCGGACGCTTCACCTCGTCCTTCATGAACTCGACAGCCTATGGCTCCCGGTGGCGAAGGACTGGCACCTCAACGAGCGCCATTATGGCGGCCTCACGGGACTCAACAAGCAGGAGATGATCGACAAGGTCGGTGCCGAGCAGGTCAAGATCTGGCGCCGTTCGTACGACATTCCGCCGCCGCCATTGCCGGAGGACAGTCCTTGCGACGTGAGCCATGACCGTCGGTATAAAGGCATTGCAGTTCCGAATACCGAAAGCCTCAAGGACACGATCGCCCGCGCCCTACCTTATTATGAGGCGGAGATCGCGCCCGCCCTGCGCCGCGACGAACGCGTGCTAGTCGCCGCCCATGGCAATTCGATCCGGGGGATCATCAAGCATCTCTCGAACATCGGCGATCAGGAGATCGTCGGGGTCGAGATTCCGACCGGACAGCCGCTCGTCTACGAGCTGAGCGACGACCTCAGCGTCCGCGATTCCTATTATCTGAGCGAGCGCGCGGCTTAGGCCGCAGCTTTTTGCCGGTACATGGCAAGGTCGGCGCGGGACATGACCGCATCGGCCTGGTCGTTGGGCTCGATCACCGCGATGCCGATGGCGACGCTGAGCGGCAGGCACGTGCCCTGGAAGCAGAACTCGCAGCCGGCGATCATCGACACCAGCCGGTCGGCCGTGTCCGAGGCGCTTTGATCGTCCGCCCGCTCGAGCAGGATTCCGAACTCATCGCCGCCGAGTCGGGCGACGCAGTCGCTCTTGCGGACGCCCTGCGAAAGCATTTCGGCGACCTGCATCAACGCTTCGTCCCCGGCCTGGTGACCAAATGTGTCGTTGATCATCTTGAGGCCGTCGATGTCGACGAAGAGCATGGCGGCGCTGTCGTCGTAGCGGGTGACCCGGTCGATCGCGCCTTCGAGCTGGCGCATGAAGCCGCGGCGATTGGGAAGGTCGATCAGGACGTCCTGATAGGCGAGGCGGTCGAGCAGCTCGACGCGCTCGTGCAGCTGCGCGATCTCGGCCCGGAGGCGCCTGACTTCGGCAAGCAGCGTGTCAGGATCGGTCACGTTGATGACCACGTCGTCCATGGCGGCTCAAGATTCCCCTTTGCTCTGCGCAACATAACTCGAATCGGT
>DASUVP010000079.1:0-4938 GCA_036378895.1 Sphingomicrobium sp. | reverse complement strand
CGCGAGCGGGCGACCGCCCAGCTTGACCGGGCGCACCGGCCGGTCTCAACTCGGCCGCATGTCCCAAGATGTTCAGCAGCACCTCATCGAGGCGCATCGGGCGCGTCAGGCCGGTCAGGCGGACCGGGCGAGGGAGCATCTCGCGGCTGTGCTCGCGATAGACAGCGAGCAACCGGCCGCGCGCAATGCGCTTGGCCTCGACGCACTGGAGCAAAAAGACGCCCGGTCGGCAGCAGAGCACTTCGAGATCGCGTGCAAGCGCGATCCTAAGGCTCCCCCACTGTGGATGAACCTTGCCCGGGCGCACCGGGAGCTGGGTGATTCCGAGGCGGAGCGCCGGGCGCTCGAAAAGGTTCTCACCATCGACCAGCGGGATTTGCTGGCTCTGATCCGCCTGGCCGAGCTCCATGAGCGTCTCGACGAGGAGACGCTCGCGGCCACGCGTTGGGGCGCTGTTGTCGCGCTTTCTGCGGGCATTGAGGATCGTTCGCCCGAGTTCGCGCAGCTGATCGATCACGCGCAGGACTATGTCCGGCGGCATCGCCAAGGCCTCGCCGATGCTCTGGACGCGAGGCTCGCCGACGATCTCGCCTCATCTACGGCCCGCGACCGTCGCCGGATGCAGGCGGCCGCGGATCACTGGCTGGGACGCCGCCAGATTCACACCAACCATTGCGAGGGTCTGCACTATCCATTCCTGCCCGCCGACGAATTTTTCGACCGCGAGCATTTCCCGTGGCTGGACCGGCTGGAGGCGGCGAGGGACGACATCCTCGCCGAGTTGGAGGCGATCCTCGGTCACCGTGAGCCAGGGCTGGAGCCCTATATTGCCATGGCGCCCGGCACTCCGGCGAGCAAATGGTCGGCGCTCGACAGGTCGCTCGACTGGGGCGCCTTCCATTTGTGGAAGGAGGGCGAGCGGATCGATGACAATTGCGCCCGCGCTCCCTGCACGACCGAACTGGTCGAATCGCTTCCCTTGTGCCGGATTGAGGGACGCGCGCCCGCCGTCTTCTTCTCGATCCTCAAGGCCGGCAGCCACATTCCGCCGCATACCGGCGTCACCAACGTGCGCAGCATAGTTCACCTACCTTTGATCGTTCCTGAAAATTGCGGCTTTCGCGTCGGCGGCGAGACACGCGAGTGGCGCAAGGGCGAGGCATTCGTTTTCGACGATACGATCGAGCATGAAGCGTGGAACCGCAGCGACCGGGACCGCGCGATCCTGATCATCGACACCTGGAACCCGCATTTGAGCGAGCATGAGCGCGAGATGATCACCCGCTTCTATCAAGCGGCGGACGAGCAGCGGGGAATGGTGCTCTAGCTACTCCGCCGCTTCGCGAACGGCTTCGTCGGCCGGCGTGATGACGAGACCGCCGTCGCCCTCGTCGACCCGCACGACCTGACCGTCCTTGATCTCGCCGGCGAGGATCTTGTCCGCCAGCGAGTCCTGCAGATACTTCTGGATCGCCCGTTTGAGTGGCCGTGCGCCATAGACGGGATCGTAGCCGACCCGGCCCAACCAGGCCCGCGCGGCATCCGTGAGCTCGACGCGGATCTTCCGGTCCTCAAGCAGCTTCTGCAGCCGCGCGATCTGGATATCGACGATTGGACCCATGTGCCCCGCGCTCAGGCGGTGGAACAGGATGATCTCGTCCAGGCGGTTGAGGAATTCCGGCCGAAAGTGGGCTCGGACGACTTCCATCACCTGCGGCTCAACCTTCTCGACCGGCTCGTCCTCGCCGAGCGAGGCGAGATATTGTGAACCGAGGTTCGAGGTAAGGATGATGATCGTGTTGGAAAAATCGACCGTGCGGCCCTGTCCGTCGGTCAGGCGCCCGTCGTCGAGCACCTGCAGGAGCACGTTGAACACGTCGCCATGCGCCTTCTCGACCTCGTCGAACAGCACGACCTGGTAGGGCCGGCGGCGGACTGCCTCGGTCAGGACGCCGCCTTCTTCGTAACCGACATAGCCGGGAGGAGCGCCGATCAGGCGGGCGACCGCGTGCTTTTCCATGAACTCCGACATGTCGATGCGGACCATCGCGTGCGAGTCGTCGAACAGAAATTCGGCGAGCGCCTTGGTCAGCTCGGTCTTGCCGACGCCGGTCGGCCCAAGGAATAGAAACGAGCCGAGGGGCCTGTTCGGGTCCTGAAGGCCCGCGCGTGAGCGGCGGACGGCGGCCGAGATGGCCTTCACGGCGTCTTCCTGTCCGATGACCCTGGCGCCGATCAAAGCCTCCATCTGGAGCAGCTTCTCGCGCTCGCCTTCCAGCATCCGTTCCACCGGAACGCCGGTCCAGCGGCTGACGACCGCGGCAATGTCCTCCGCAGTGACTTCCTCCCGAAGCATTGCGCCTTTGACCGCCGCCTGCGCCTCGGCGAGTTGCTTTTCGAGCTCGGGGATGCGCCCGTATTGCAGCTCACCCGCCTTCGCGAGATCGCCGTTGCGCTGCGCCTGTTCCAACTCGATGCGCGCGGCATCCAGCTGTTCCTTGATCTTGGCCTCGGCGCTGATCTTGTCCTTCTCCGCCTGCCAGCGCTGGGTCAGCTCCGCTGACTGCTGCTCGAGATTGGCAAGCTCCTCCTCAAGCTTGCCGAGGCGTTCCTGGGACGCCGCGTCCTGCTCCTTCTTCAGCGCCTCGCGCTCGATCTTGAGCTGGATGATCCGGCGGTCGAGGTTCTCGATCTCCTCGGGCTTGGACTCAACCTCCATCCGGATCCGGCTCGCCGCCTCGTCCATCAGGTCGATGGCCTTGTCGGGCAGGAAGCGGTCGGTGATGTAGCGGTTGCTGAGCGTCGCCGCTGCGACCAGCGCGCCATCGGTGATGCGAACGCCGTGGTGAAGCTCGTACTTCTCCTTCAGGCCGCGAAGGATGGAAATGGTGTCGGGAACGCTGGGCTCGCCGATGAACACCGGCTGGAAGCGTCGCTCCAGCGCCGCATCCTTCTCGATATATTTGCGATATTCGTCGAGCGTGGTTGCGCCGATGCAGTGCAGCTCGCCGCGCGCCAGCGAGGGCTTCAGCAGATTGCCGGCGTCCATCGCGCCTTCCGCTTTACCGGCGCCGACGAGGGTGTGCATCTCGTCGATGAACAGGATGATCTCGCCCGCCGCCTGCTTCACCTCGTCGAGCACGCCCTTTAGGCGCTCCTCGAACTCGCCGCGATATTTGGCACCAGCGACCATGGCGCCAAGGTCGAGCGAAAGCAGGCGTTTGTCCTTGATGCCGTCGGGCACGTCGCCATTGGTGATGCGCAGGGCGAGGCCCTCGGCAATGGCGGTCTTGCCGACGCCCGGTTCGCCGATCAGGACGGGATTGTTCTTGGTCCGGCGGGCGAGGACCTGGATCGTGCGCCGGATTTCCTCGTCGCGGCCGATGACCGGGTCGAGCTTGCCTTCACGCGCCGCCTCGGTGAGGTCGCGCGCATATTTCTTGAGTGCGTCGTAGCGATCCTCGGCGCCCTGGGTGTCCGCCGTTCGCCCGCCGCGCAATTTGTCGATCGCGGCGTTGAGGTTCTGCGGGGTGACGCCCGCTTTCTGAAGGGCGGTGCCGACATCCGTGCCCTTCGCCAGCGCCATGGCAAGCAGGAGGCGTTCGACCGTGACGTAGCTGTCGCCCGACTTCTGCGCGACCTGCTCGGCCTGATCGAGAATGCGGATGGTATCGCCGTCGAGCGCAGGCGCTTGCGTAGCGCCGCTGCCGGTCACCGCGGGTATCTTCGAAACCAGCGCATCGACCTCGCGCTTGGCCGCCTTCGCGTCGCCGCCAGCTGCCTCGATTAGCCCGGCCGCCATTCCCTGCTCATCGTCAAGAAGCGCCTTCAGCAGATGCGCCGGCGCGATCCGCTGATGATGCTCGCGAACCGCGATGGTCTGCGCCGCCTGAAGGAATCCGCGGGCGCGATCCGTCAGTTTTTCAAGGTCCATGAATCACCCTTTTGTGTGGCGCGATATGGTGTGGCCCTTGGACCACACAAGGGCGGTTGTCAGTTCTGTTGGGGCTGAGTGACTGACGTGGTTGCCGGTGTAGAGGGGGGAGCGAACACAACTTTCGGGCCCGCATCGGTCGGTGCCCCTTCCACGGCAGGAATTGCGGGAGCAACCGACACCGTTGGTGACTGAATCGGCTGCGCGACGGTCGCGACATCGACCGGCCTAACGATCGGAGGGCAGCTGGCGACGTTGGGGTCCGCTCCCCAGCGCCGGTACTTGGTCGTATCCACGTGGAACCGCAGGAACGCGTAGAAGCCGAGGCCGACCTGATAATCGGTGCCGCGGCGGGCATGGACCGCGCAGAGCTTGCGCATCAGCTCCTCGCGGGTGGTCTGGCGAAGCGGGACGAGGTCGACCGCCGAATAATGCTTGTGCGCGCTTTCGGGCGCGCCGCCCGCGCAGACGTTCAGCGAAGGGTTGCGATAGGCGGAAACCGCCTCGACCGGCCCGACCATGGGGATGACATAGTCGTTGATGTAGCGAAGCGTCTGCACGATGTGCGGCCACTCGCTCAGCGGCGGGACCTCGAACGGCGCTCCCCCGCAGCGCTGCCACGACGTCGCGGTCCGGAGCAGCTGCCAAGTGGGGACGATCCCCGAGACGCCCCATTGCGTCAGATAATCATTAAAGCCCTTCACCTTCGCCGAATGGCGCAGGCTCGCGCCGTACCAGGAGCGGTAGCCGAGCTCGTCCTGGCCGATCGAGATATAGTCCGCCGCCGGGTTCCAGACAGCCCGGGCTGGTGCCGGAGCCGCCGTGCCAGGGGGGTACACGACCAGGGGGCCCTGCCCGAGGGCAGGCGCCGATGCGAACAGCAACAGGGCCGAAATCCAGCGCATGAAGGGCATGATACTCGCGGAGGCTGGCTTGCAAAGCGCTGAATGGGGCACCACTGTCGCAGGAATGGAGCGACCCGTCGAAGTCGAGTTGCCGCACAA
>DASUVP010000078.1:0-13377 GCA_036378895.1 Sphingomicrobium sp. | reverse complement strand
GGGCGTCGAGAGCGATTCTGAAGTGACGGGTTTTGCCATCGACCACCGCAAGGTGGCGAAGGGCAGCGTGTTCGGTGCGTTCAAGGGCGCGGTCTTCAACGGTGAGGACTTTATCGGACAGGCGGTGGATCGCGGAGCAGTGGCGGTCGTTGCTCGGCCCGAAGCGCCCGTTTCCGAAGTTCCACACCTTTCGGACGAGGAGCCGCGCCGGCTGTTCGCCGAGCTCGCATCGCGCTTCTACGGGCCATATCCGGAAACCCTGGTGGCGGTGACTGGCACCAACGGCAAGACCTCGACCGTCGAGATGACCCGCCAGCTGTGGCGCATGGCGGGGCATCGCTCCGCCTCGATCGGCACGCTCGGCGTGACCACGTCCGACGACCAGGTGAAAACGGGCCTGACGACGCCCGACATCGTCACCTTCCTCAATAATATGGCAGGCCTGAAGCGCATGGGCATCACCCATGTTGCTTATGAAGCTTCCTCGCACGGGCTCGACCAGCATCGCGCCGAGGGCGTGCCGCTGAAGGCGGTCGCCTTCACCAACTTCAGCCGCGATCACCTCGACTACCATCCGTCGATGGACGCCTACTTCGAAGCCAAGATGCGGCTGTTCGACGAGCTGCTTCCGGCCGACGGAGCGGCGGTGATCTGGACGGACGATCCCAAATCGCCCGAGGTGATCGAACGCGTCCGGAGGCGCGGGGTCGAGCCGATGACGGTTGGCCGCGCCGGCGGGTTTATCCAGCTTGTCGAGCAACAGCCGACCGCGCTCGGCCAAAACCTCGTGATCCGGCACGGCGAGGGAACATACCGGCTCGCTCTGCCTTTGATCGGCGCGTACCAGGCGTCCAACGTATTGGTCGCGGCGGGCCTAGCCATGGCGACAGGCGGAAGCTTCGAAAGCGTCTTCTCCGCGATGCAGCGGCTTGCCCCCGTTCGCGGAAGGTTGGAGCGCGCGGTCATCAGCCGCGCGGGAGCGCCGGTCTACGTTGATTACGCGCATACCGCAGACGCGCTTGAGGCGGCGATCGCAGCGCTCCGCCCGCACGTCAGCAAACGTCTGATCACCGTCTTCGGCGCCGGCGGCGACCGTGACCAGGGCAAGAGGCCGGAAATGGGCGCCGTGGCCTCGCGCCTTTCCGATGTCGTTATCGTCACCGACGACAATCCGCGCGGCGAGGATCCCGCCAAGATCCGCGGCGAGGTTCTCGCGGGCGCCACGAACGCGGTCGAGATCGGCGGCCGCAGAGAAGCGATCGCCGAAGCCATCCGGATGGCCGGGCAGGGCGACATCATCCTTCTCGCCGGCAAGGGGCATGAGACGGGGCAGATCATCGGGGCGGGCGCGAACCAGCGCGTGCTTCCGTTCGACGACGCGCTGGTGGCGCGGGAGTGTGCGGCGTGAGCGCATTGTGGACCTCCGCCGAGATCGAGGCCGCGACCGGCGGGCGTGCGAGCGCCGCGTTCGAAGTCACCGGCGTCACCTTCGACAGCCGCGAGGTGCAGCCGGGCGACCTGTTCATCGCCATGCCCGGCACGGTCCACGACGGGCACAAGTTCGTCGCTGGGGCTTTCGCGGCGGGCGCTGCCGGCGTCATCGTCTCTCAACCCGTGGACGGGCCGCACGTGTTGGTCGAGGACACGGCGAAGGCGCTGGAGGATCTCGGCCGGGCTTCGCGCCAGCGTTCGAAGGCCCGCATCGTCGGGGTGACGGGCTCGGTCGGCAAGACCAGCACCAAGGAAGCCTTGTTCGCCGCGCTCGACCGTTGCAGCGGCGGAAAGGCGCACCGTTCCGTGAAGAGCTACAACAATCACACCGGCGTTCCGCTGAGCCTCGCTCGCATGCCGCGCGATGCCGAATATGCGGTGCTCGAAATGGGCATGAACAACAAGGGCGAGATCGCCGCGCTGACGCGCATGGTTCGCCCCCATCTCGCGCTCGTCACCGCCATCGCTCCCGCGCATATCGAGAACCTCGGGTCGGAAGAGGCGATCGCCGATGCGAAGGGCGAAATCTTCGAGGGGCTTGAGCCCGGGGGCATCGCAATCGTGCCGAACGATTCACCCCACCGCGACCGTCTGGTGCGCGCGGCTCGGCGTCACGCGGAGCAGATCCTGACCTTCGGCAGCGGCGACGCCGAAGTGCATGCGCTTCACGCAGTGCGTTCATCGGATGGCGGGAGCCTGATCACCGCGGCTCTGTTCGAAAGTGAAGTGACCTTCACAATGTCGCAGCGCGGCGAGCATTGGGTTTCCAATGCGCTCGCGGTCCTTGCCGCGGTCGAGGCGCTCGGTCTCGACGTCGGCGTAGCGGGCCTCGCGCTCGCCGATCTCGGCGGCCTCAAGGGGCGCGGGGAGCGGCATCATGTGCCGATCGACAGAGGCGAGGTCCTGCTGATCGACGAGAGCTACAATGCCAATCCCGCGTCGATGGCCGCAACGCTGAAAAGCCTTGGAGCCGAGCGGGACATCGAGCGCCGCATCGCCGTCCTCGGCCCGATGCGCGAGCTAGGAAGCCACAGCGACGAGCTGCACGCCGGCCTCGCCCCCGCGGTGATCGACGCACATGTGGATCGCGTCATCCTCATCGGTGACGAGATGCGTCCGCTCGCCGAGAAGATCGTCGGCAAGGTCGGCCTCGATCTCGCGAAAGATGTCGAGGAAGCGACCGACGCCTTGCTGCAAATGCTGAAGCCTGGCGACGCCGTGCTCGTGAAGGCGTCCAACTCCGTCGGGCTTGCGAAGCTGGTGGAGCGCGTCAAAGAGGGCGCCGCATGCTCTATCTGATCGCCGAGCAGCTCGGGTTCCCGGGCGTCCTCAACCTCATCCGATACATCAGCTTCCGCGCCGGAGCGGCCAGCGCGACCGCGCTCGCCATCGGCCTCCTGCTCGGGCCCTGGCTCATTTCCTACCTGCGCGAACGGCAGGGCAAGGGCCAGCCGATCCGCACCGACGGCCCCCAGAGCCACCTCGCCGAGCGCGGTACGCCGACCATGGGCGGGCTGCTGATCCTCATTTCCATGGCGATCTCGGTGCTGCTGTGGATGGACCTGCGCAATCCCTACGTCTGGGCATGCCTTCTGGTCATCGTCGGCTTCGGGACGATCGGCTTCCTCGACGACTACGACAAGGTGAAGAAGGCGCACCACGCGGGCCTGTCGGGCAAGACGCGGCTTGCGCTGGAGTTCCTCATCGCGGGCTTCGCGACCTGGCTGATCGTCCAGGCCGGGACGACCAACCTCTACCTTCCCTTCGTGCAGGGGCCGGTCGCCGACCTAGGCTGGTTCTACATCGCCTTCGGGGCGTTCGTGATCGTCGCCTTTGGCAATGCGGTGAACCTGACCGATGGGCTCGACGGCCTCGCGACCATGCCGGTGATCATCGCGGCGATCGCCTTCCTTCTGATCGCCTATCTCGTCGGCAATGCCCGCTTCGCCGAATATCTCGGAATTCCGCACATCCTCGGCGTTGGCGATTTGACGGTGCTGTGCCTCGCCATCGTCGGCGCAGGCCTCGCCTTCCTCTGGTTCAACGCGCCGCCCGCAGCCGTCTTCATGGGCGACACCGGCAGCCTCGCGCTCGGTGGAGCGCTCGGGGCGGTCGCCGTCGCGACGCACCATGAATTCGTGCTGGTGATCATCGGCGGCCTGTTCGTCCTGGAGGCCGCGTCGGTCGTGATCCAGGTCCTGGTCTACAAGCGCACCGGCAAGCGCGTCTTCCGCATGGCGCCGATCCACCATCATTTCGAGCATCTCGGCTGGTCCGAGCCAACGGTCGTCATCCGCTTCTGGATCGTAAGCTTCATCCTGGCGCTGGCCGGGCTGAGTACCCTCAAGCTGCGGTGATCACCGCCAGAGCCTTCGCCGGCAAACATTATGCAGTCTACGGTTTGGCGCGGTCCGGGCTGGCGACGGCAGAGGCGCTGCTTGCGAGCGGTGCGCCGGTCACCGCGTGGGATGCGAAGGAAGAGGCGAGGGCGAAAGCGCCCGCGGGCACGGAGATCGCCAACCTCGACGAAGCGGACCTCTCCCGATTCGACAGCCTCGTCGTCACGCCAGGCCTGCCGCTCAACCGCCATCCGATCGCCCAGCGCGCCCGCGAAGCCGGCGTCGAGATCATCGGCGACATCGAGCTGTTCGCGCGCGCCCGGCCCGAGCTTCCGCCGCACAAGGTGGTCGGCATCACCGGCACGAATGGCAAGTCGACGACGACCGCGCTGATCCACCATATCCTGAAGACCGCGGGCGTGCCGACGACAATGGGAGGCAACATCGGCCTGCCGATCCTCGCGCAGGACCCGCTGCCGGAAGGCGGCGTCTATGTTCTGGAGCTGTCGAGCTACCAGATCGACCTGACGCAGAGCCTCGACTGCGACGTCGCGGTGTTGCTTAACGTCACACCAGACCATCTCGACCGGTATGAGTCTTTTGAGCGCTACCGAGATTCGAAGCTGCGACTGTTTGAGATGCAGCGGCCATCAGAACCTAATCACGCAGCCGTGGTTGGGGAGCCTGCCTCACTCGACCCCGGTGAGACGAGAGTCTTGTCACCCCTCGTTCCCAACAACACGATGTTCTTGGCGCTAGATTACGCAGATCGGCAGCCAAATTGGCCAGCGCTTCAAGGCCCCCACAATCAGCAAAACGCTGCGTGCGCCATTGCCGTGACTGAGGTGCTAGGCCTTGATCAAGACGTGGTGGAGCAAGCGATCCGCACCTACCCCGGCCTCCCGCACCGCATGGAGCGCGTGCGCGAGAAGGACGGCGTCCTGTTCGTCAACGACAGCAAGGCGACCAACCCCACCGCGACCGCTCCGGCGCTCGCCGCTTTCCCGTCCATCCGCTGGATTCTCGGCGGCCAGGCGAAGACAGATAACCTCGACGAATGCGCTCCGCACTTCGGCCACGTCCGCTCAGTCTACACGATCGGCGAGGCGGGTGAATTGTTCGCGAAGCTCCTCGCTCCGCACATGCCGGTCGCCAACTGCGAAACGCTTGAAAATGCGCTGAATCAGGCCGCGAAGGATTCACAGGCGGGCGATACCGTTCTACTCTCTCCCGCCTGCGCGTCGTTCGACCAGTTCAAGGACTTCGAGCAGAGGGGTGACAGGTTCAGGGACCTGGTGGGGGCGCTATGATCGGAAGCATCTCAGGGCAGATCAAGGCGAAGGCCGCGCGGCTCGACCCGAGCAATTACGGTCGCTCCGACACGTCCGCCGTCGGCCGCTGGTTCTGGGAGATCGACAAGGTCCTTCTGCTTTTGCTCGCCGTGCTGATCGGCATCGGCCTGATCGCTGTCGCCGCCGCCTCGCCGGCCGCCGGGCAGCGCTATTCGGGCGGGTCGGTGCAGTTCTCCGGGCTCCACTATTTCTACCGTCAGATCGTCTGGATCGGCATCGGAGTGCCGGTGATGATCGGCATTTCGATGATGTCTCGAGAGCGTGCCAAGCGCTTCTCGATCGGCGGAGCGTTGCTGTTCCTCGCGCTGCTTGCCGCCGTGCCGTTCATCGGCGCCGAGAAGAATGGCGCCGTTCGCTGGATCGAGCTTGGCGTCGGGCAGCTTCAGCCGTCGGAATTCCTCAAGCCTTTCCTGGTCGTGACGATGGCGTGGCTCCTGGGCCTCAAGGAGAAGGACAAGGGTCTGCCCGTCTTCATCGTCTCGGCGGTGCTGATCGGATTGATCGCGGTGCTTCTGATGATGCAGCCGGACTTCGGCTCGACGATCATCTTTGGCGTCGTGTGGATCGCGATGCTGGCGCTGGCAGGCCTCAACCTGCGTATCCTCGGGATTCTCGGAGTGGCGGCCGTGATCGGAGTGATCCTTGCCTATTTCTTCTATTCGGTCGCGACTGCGCGCATCGACGGCTTTCTGTTCGGAGAGGGCGACAGTTTCCAGGTCGAGAACGCCATGCGCACGCTGACCGCCGGCGGCCTGTTCGGCATGGGACCGGGCGCCGGCACACGGAAGTTCGGCCTGCCGGAGCCGCACACGGATTACATCTTCTCTGTCATCGGGGAGGAGTTCGGGCTGATCGCCTGCCTTGCGATCGCGTGCCTCTATCTCACCATCGTCGCGCGCGTGCTGATCAAGCTGCTCGACGAG
Source organism: Sphingomicrobium sp. (assembly GCA_036378895.1). GTDB lineage: Bacteria > Pseudomonadota > Alphaproteobacteria > Sphingomonadales > Sphingomonadaceae > Sphingomicrobium. The sequence continues at coordinate 7,272 of DASUVP010000078.1, read as the reverse complement.
GAATCCACCTTCGCCATCCTCGCCGCCGCGGGTCTCACCATCCAATTCGGTCTGCAGGCGCTGATCAACATGGCGGTCAACGTGCAGATCGCCCCGTCCAAGGGCATGACCCTGCCGTTCATCAGCTATGGCGGTTCGTCCATGCTGGCCCTTTCGATCGGCATGGGCTTGCTGCTCGCATTCACGAGGCGAAACCCGTATCTGACGCGCTCGCCCTATGTCGTGAAGTGGAGCGGGGAGCAGACCGCCTGATGAATTTCGTATTGGCCGCAGGAGGCACCGGGGGTCACATGGTCCCGGCGCATGCGCTCGCGGCGGAACTGCGCAAGCGCGGGCACGGCGTCCTGCTGATCACCGACGATCGCGGAGCGCGCTTCCCCGGCCTGTTCAACGGCGTTCCTGTGCACGTCCTCCCTGCCGGACGGCTGCGCAGGAGCCCGCTCGGCCTGATCCGCGGAGTGCGCTCGCTGATCGCAGGGCGGCGCGAAGCGAAGCGTGTCTACAAGGATCATCGCCCGGACGCGGTGATCGGCTTCGGCGGCTACCCGGCGGTCCCCGCGCTGCTCGCGGCCACGTCCATGGGCATTCCCACCGTCCTTCACGAACAGAATGCCGTCCTCGGCCGAGCCAACCGCTTCCTCGCCGGAGACGCCGCCGCGATCGCCACCGCTTATGCGAAGGTGGAGCGGATGAAGTCGCGGTTCGACGACAAGACCGTGCTCGTCGGGAACCCGGTCCGCGAGGCGATCACCAGGCTCGGCGAAACGCCTTTCCCGCCCTTCGATGAATATGCGCCGTTCAAGATCCTCGTCACCGGCGGAAGCCAGGGCGCGACCGTCCTTAGCAAGGTCGTGCCCGAGGGGCTGGGCATGCTGCCGTCCTCGCTCAAGCTTCGGCTGCAGGTCATGCAGCAGTGCCGCCCCGACGACATCGACGAGGTCCGCACCAAATATGCTCAGCTCGGCATTCCGGCCGAGCTGATGACCTATATCGAGGACATGCCGGGCAAGCTGGCCGAGGCGCATCTGGTCATCGCCCGCTCCGGGGCGTCGACCGTCGCCGAGCTGACCGCCGCCGGGCGGCCCGCGATCCTCGTCCCCTATCCGTCCGCGACCGACGACCATCAGACGTCGAACGCTCGCGAGATCACCGATGCTGGCGGAGCGCGGACGATCCCGCAGCCGCAGTTCACGCCCGACGTGCTCGCCCGGCAAATCACCGTCATGGCCGAAGACCCGCAGGCGCTCATCAACGCCGCGGCGCGGGCGCTGTCGGTCGGACGCCCGCACGCGGCGAGCAATCTTGCAGACCTCATCGAGCGCATCGGCGGCGGGCTGGCGCCCATGGCGGTCGGATTCGGCCTGACTCCGCGCGTGCGCTCCGAAGCGCCCGTTGCGGGAATGCCCGCGTGAAGGCGCGCTTTTTGCTAGGACGCCTTCAAAGATGAAGGCTTTGGGCACCGACCTCGGGACGATCCACTTCGTTGGGATCGGCGGCATCGGCATGTCCGGGATCGCCGAGGTGATGCACCAGCTCGGCTACAAGGTGCAGGGCTCGGACATCACCGAAGGCTATATCGTCGAGGGCCTGCGCAAGCTCGGGATCCCGATCATGATCGGGCAACGGGCGGAGAATCTTGGCGATGCCGCGGTGGTCGTGATCTCTTCCGCGGTCAGCCGCGGCAATCCGGAGGTCGAGGCAGCCGTCGAGCGCCGCCTTCCGATCGTCAAGCGCGCCGAGATGCTCGCCGAGCTGATGCGCATGCAGAAGACGATCGCGGTCGCGGGAACGCACGGCAAGACCACGACGACGTCGATGATCGCCGCCATGCTCGACGCCGGCGGGCTCGACCCGACCGTGATCAACGGCGGCATCATCAATCGCTACGGATCGAACGCCCGGCTCGGCAAGAGCGACTGGATGGTGGTCGAGGCCGACGAGAGCGACGGCAGCTTTCTCCGGCTCGACGGGACGATCGCGGTCGTCACCAACATCGATCCCGAGCATCTCGAGCATTACGGCGGGTTCGAGGAGGTCAAGAAGGCTTACTGCGAGTTCATCGAGAACGTGCCCTTTTACGGGCTCGCGGTGATGTGCATCGACCATCCGGAGGTGCAGAACGTCATCGGCCGGATCCGCGACCGGCGCATCGTGACCTACGGCTTCTCCGCGCTCGCCGATCTGCGCGCCGACAATCTGACGGTTGCGGGCCCCGGCGGCAGCCAGTTCGACGCGATCATCGCGGGGCGCGATGGCGAGAAGAAAGTGATCGAATCCATCTCCGTCCCGATGCCCGGGCGGCACAATGTGCAGAATGCGCTCGCGGCCATCGCGGTCGCGCTCGAGCTCGGCCTTTCCGAGCAGCAGATCCGCGACGGCTTCGCCCGCTTCGACGGCGTGAAGCGCCGTTTCAGCAAGGTTGGCGAAGTCGATGGCTGCGTGATCATCGACGATTACGCGCATCACCCGGTCGAGATTCGCGCCGTGCTGGCGGCGGCTCGAGAGAGTGCCGAGGAGCGGGTCATCGCAGTGGTGCAGCCGCATCGCTTCACCCGCCTCCACGACCTGATGGAGGACTTCCAGAACGCCTTCAACAATGCCGACATCGTGTTCGTGACGCCGGTCTACGCGGCCGGCGAAGAGCCGATCGAAGGCGTCGACTCCGAGGCATTGGTCGAGGGCCTGCGCGCACACGGGCACCGCATGGTGCGGACCGTCGCCGATCTCGACGACCTCTGCCAGGCGCTCCGCGACCTCGCTGCCCCCGGCGACCTCATCATCTGCATGGGCGCGGGCGACATTACCAAGTGGGCGGCCTCGCTCGGCGATTGCCTGCACAAGGTCAGAGCGAAGACGTGAGCGTCGCCACCATTCCCGAAGTCCGGGGCAGGCTCACTCCCAACTCGCCGCTCGCGCCCCTGGTCTGGTTCAAGAGCGGCGGCGCCGCGCAATGGCTGTTCGAGCCGAAGGACGAGGACGATCTCGTCCAGTTCCTCCGCCGGCTCGACCCCGAAACCCCGGTGATGGCGCTCGGCCTCGGCTCCAACATGATCGTCCGCGACGGCGGAGTTCCCGGCGTCGTGGTTCGCTTGGGCAAGGTATTCTCCAAGATCGAGAAGCTGGACGACGTGACCCTCCGCTGCGGCGGCGGGGCGAGCGGAATCCTGGTCTCCTCGACCGCACGAGATGCAGGCATCGCGGGCATGGAGTTCCTTCGCGGCATCCCGGGGACAGTCGGAGGCTTCGTCCGGATGAACGGCGGAGCCTACGGCCGCGAGGTGCAGGACATCCTGGTCGAAGCGCGCGTCGTGCTTCGCGACGGGTCCGTGGAAACCTGGTCGCTGGACAAGCTCGGCTACACCTATCGCCATAGCGAAGTCCCCGAGGGCGCGGTCGTCGTGGACGCCACGTTCCGCGGCTCGCCCGGCCGCCCCGAAGCAATCGGCGCGGAGATGGACGCGATCGCCCGCGCCCGCGAGGAATCCCAGCCGCTCCGCAGCCGCACCGGCGGCTCGACCTTCAAGAATCCGCCCGGTCACAAGGCTTGGGTGCTGGTCGATGCGGCGGGCTGCCGTGGCCTGACGATGGGCGGCGCGCAGGTCTCCGAAAAGCATTGCAACTTCCTCCTCAACCTCGGTAGCGCGACGAGCGCCGACATCGAGGCGCTGGGCGAGGAAGTCCGCCGCCGCGTGTTGGAAAACTCCGGCATCACCCTTGAATGGGAAATCCAGCGGATCGGCAGGGAATGAACAAGGATTTGCGCGTCGTAGTCCTGATGGGCGGCTGGTCGTCCGAGCGTGAGGTTTCGCTGACCAGCGGGCGCGGCGTCGCCGAGGCTTTGCGCGAGCGGGGCTGGTCGAACGTCACCGAGGTCGACATGGACCGCAACGTCGCCCAGGTGCTGACGGGTCTGCGGCCCGACGTGGTGTTCAACGCGCTCCACGGCACTCCGGGCGAGGACGGCACGGTTCAGGGCATGCTCGACCTGATGCAGATTCCGTACACGCACAGCGGGCTCGAAACTTCGGTGATCGCCATCGACAAGGAGCTTACCAAGATGGTGCTCGTGCCCCACGGCGTGCGCATGCCGGCGGGCAGAATCGTCGAAAGCGAGAGCCTTTACAGCGGCGACCCCATAGCGCGGCCCTATGTGCTGAAGCCTGTCAATGAAGGCTCGTCGGTCGGCGTCGCGATCGTCACCAACGAAAGCAATTACGGAAACCCCATCGGCCGCGACGTCGAGGGTCCGTGGAAGCATTTCGACAGCCTGCTCGCCGAGCCCTTCGTGAAGGGGCATGAGCTGACCGTCGCGGTGCTGGGCGACGAAGCGCTGGCAGTCACCGAGCTGAAACCGAAGGTCGGCTTCTACGACTACGACTCAAAATATACCGATGGCCTTACCGAGCACGTCTGCCCGGCTCAGGTGCCCGACAATATCGCGCAGGCGATGCTGGACATGGCCGCCAAGGCGCACCGCCTGCTCGGCTGCCGCGGAGCGTCGCGTTCCGACTTTCGCTGGGACGACGAGCAGGGCGAGGCCGGCATTTTTCTTTTGGAAGTCAACACGCAACCCGGAATGACCCCCTTGAGCCTTGTGCCAGAGCAGGCGAAAGTGCGAGGCATCAGCTACGGGGAATTGGTCGAGCGGCTCATCGAAGAGGCGCTCGCCCGGAGTGGGGGTGACTGATGGCAGCGCGGCGCGGCACGACATCGAAGTCGAAGCGGCAAGGGAACTCGAAGGCGAAGGCGCTTTCGAATGCCCGCGCCAACAAGCTCGCCGCGTTCGGCTTTTCCGGTTTCCTTCTGCTCATGGCGGGAGCGGCCGCAATTGCTCTCGACCTTCCCGCAAAGGCGGCGCTTCAGGCCGGTGAAGCGGTCGGAAGCGCCGGATTCCGCGTCGACGGTTATCAGATCGTCGGTCTCCGCAACATGGACCGCAAATTGGTCGATGCGGTCGTGATCGACGAGCTTCGCCGAGCCGCTTCGGTCGCGGGCAAGACCAAGCCCGCACAGCCCCTGGTCGACGTCACGCGAATCCGCGAGCGGTTGCTGCGCTTCGGCTGGGTCAAGGACGCGCGCGTGTCGCGACGGCTCCCGGACACGCTCGTCATCGACGTCGTTGAACGCACTCCGTCCGCGCTGTGGCAGGACCGCCAGCAGCTTTCGCTGATCGACGATTCGGGGGTGGTGCTCGATCGCGTTCCCGTCTCGAAAATGCCGGACCTGCCGCTCGTCATCGGCGTCGGCGCCAACGCTCGCGCGAGCCAGCTCAAGGCGATCCTGGCCGACGCCCCGACGATGCAGGCGCAGCTCGCCTCCGCGACCTGGGTTGGCGGGCGGCGCTGGGACCTGAGCTTCCAGTCGGGCGAGACGGTCGCGCTTCCCGAAGGCGAGCAGGCCGCCCGGGCCGCACTCACCAAGTTCGCCAAGGTCGATCAGTCGAGCGGGCTGCTCGGCCGCGGCCTCGTCCGCTTCGACCTCCGCGTCCCCGGCAAGATGGTCGTCCGGCTCCCACGGGCGCCGGGCGAACCGATCATGCCCGAACCCCAATCTCAAACCGTCGAGGGCTGACAAGCGAACCGTGGCCGCACCGGTCGATCAACCCCTGATTGCAGCGCTGGACATCGGCTCCTCGAAGGTCGGGGCGCTGATCTGTTCGTTCACCGACGACGGGCGGCTTCAGGTGCTCGGCACCGGCCAGCGCGAGAGCCGCGGCGTCAAGCGCGGGTACGTCACCGACATGTCGGCGAGCGAGCATGCGGTCCGCGAGGCGGTCGAGCTTGCGGAGCGCATGTCCGGGCTCACCATCGAGGACGTCTGGGCCAGTTTCGGCGCGGGCGGGCTCGCCAGCGACCTCGCCAATGTCGAGGTCGAGCTCGGCGGGCATCAGGTTGAGCAGACCGACATCGATGAGCTGCTGATGGGCGGCAAGGGCGCGATCGACCGCAATGGCCAGATGGTGCTCCACGCCCACCCGGCGCTGTACACGATCGACGGGGTCGAAGGGGTCAAGAACCCGCTAGGCCTTCACGCCGATCGCCTCGGCGTCGACATTCACGTCGTCGCCGCCGATCCGGCGCCGTTGCGCAACGTGGATTACGTGATCCGCTCCGCCCATCTCGGAGTGAAGGCGATCGTCGCTTCGCCGGTCGCGGCCGCGCTCGCCTGCCTCACCGACGACGAGCGCGACCTCGGCGTTGCCCTGGTCGAGCTTGGCGCGGAGGTCACCAACGTCTCGCTTCACGCCGGCGGGATGCTTGTCGGGCTTCGCTCGATCCCGCTCGGGGCGAAGGATATCACCGACGACATCGCATGCGCCTTCGGAGTCCAGCGTCGCGACGCCGAGCGGCTCAAATGCTTCTACGGCTCGGCGATGACGTCCCCACGCGACAATCACGAGATGATCGAGGCGCGGCAGATGGGGGCCGAGGAAGGCGTCGATCCGATGCGCATCACGCGCGCCCAGCTGATGACCGTCATCCGCCAGCGCGTCGAGGAGCTGACGGCCCGGATCGACGAAGCGCTGAAGGGCCTCGGCTTCACCGCCAAAGTCGGCGGCCAGGTCGTGCTCACAGGCGGCGGCGCCGAGCTGAAGAACATCGCCGACTACATGCAGGGCGTTCTCGGCCGCTCCGTCCGCGTCGGCCGCCCGAAGCAGCTCACCGGCCTTCCGGACGCGCACAGCGGCCCGGCCTTCTCGACGCTCGTCGGCCTCGCCTGCCTCGCGTCATCGCAAAGCGGCGACATCCGCGATCTCGCAATGGGCAAGGGGACTCAGAAGAAGCCGGCCACGGGCATGATGGGCCGACTGCTCGCCGCGATGAAGGGCGGGATCTAATCGCCCTTCGTCCCAACGAAGCCTGAAACCCGATTTCTCGCCTCCGGCGCATGACCCGCTTCGCCGGCACAACCTGAAACCGCTGAGAGTAGGCAAGAATAAGTGATTGTGTTCATAGCCGGAATGCCGAGGAGCGGCTCAACGTTCAGTTTCAACATTGCCCGTCGCCTGCTTGAGGACCGTGGGAGCGTCTACCAGGAACCGACGGGCGACCTTCTCGGCGCTTTTGAGCGGCTGGGCGGAGCGGCCCATCTCCTTCTCAAGGGGCACAGTGCCGACAAGGTCACGCTGCAACTTGCCCAGCTTGGAGCGATGAAAGTGGTTTGCACCGTCAGGAAGCCCGCGGATGCGATCGCATCTTGGATGACAACATTCGGCTTCACGCTCGAACAGTCTCTGGGTCACATGGAGGACTGGCTGCGGATGTTCAGTGC
>DASUVP010000077.1:0-7958 GCA_036378895.1 Sphingomicrobium sp. | reverse complement strand
GCCGGCGAGACCGCGATCCTGCCCGACTGGCTGCGTTTCGGAGGAGCCGATTGCCTCCGCAGCTACGGCGTCGATCCGTCCCAGCTGGAATCGCGCAGCCGGTCTTCTGCGCTCCGAATCCTCCGGCAGGCCATTCCCAAGGAGCACGTTAACTTCCTGTCCGGCTTCGTCGATACGGCGTCGTTCGGGCGCTATCTGTTCGTTCACGCGGGCATCCGGCCCGGAGTGCCACTGTCGCACCAGCAGCCGCAGGACCTGCGCTGGATCCGCCTGCCATTCCTCGACGATGAAACGGACCACGGACGGACGATCGTGCACGGGCACACCATCACGGACGAGGTTGCGGTGCGGTCGAACAGGATCGGCCTCGACACTGGCGCCTACCGGACCGGAGTGCTGACGGCGCTGGGGGTCGAAGGCGACGATCGCTGGTACCTGCAGACATCGGCTTCGGAAGCAGCAGACCAAGCGGAGCGCGTTGCCAACTACCAGCACGCTTAATAAACACCGCCGTTTCGGAGGATGATTGGGTGAGAACAGAGGGTTTCCGGAACGCCACCCGCGCCGCGCTGAGTGTATTGCTCATCTTCGTTGCAGCGGCGTGCAGCTCGTCGCGCGGCGGCCCAATTCCTTATGACGACGCCGGATCGTTCCAGGCGCCGGACGCTCCGAAGGTCGCGGCTCTCGAGGCGGGCTACAAGATTTCGCCGATGGACACCGTATCCGTGAAGATTTTCCGCATGCCCGATCTCAGCGGCGACTATCAGGTCGACCTGACCGGCCAGATCTCGATGCCGCTGATCGGCGAGGTCCGCGCCGTGGACATGACGACCGCGCAGCTCGACCAGATGCTGACCGCGAAATTCGGGGAGAAATATCTCGAGAATCCGGACATCAGCGTCGGGATCAAGGAATCGGCGAAGCGCAGCGTCACGGTTGACGGCGCGGTGAAAAGCGCCGGGGCCTTTCCCGCGGTTGGCGACCTGACCCTGATGCAGGCGATCGCCTTGGCCGGGGGCGTGACGGAAGATTCCAATCCACGGCGCATCGCCGTCTTCCGGACGATCAGCGGCCAGCGGCAGGCGGCAGCCTTCGACCTGGTCAGCATCCGCCGCGGACAGGTGTCCGATCCGAAAATCTATCCCGGCGACATCATCGTCGTCGATGGGAACAGCGTGAAGGCAGCCTATCGGCAAATCGTCCAGAGTTTCCCGATCCTGTCCATTTTCCGACCATTCTGACGGTTCGAGTTCGTGACCCCCGCGAGAAAGAGATCTTTTGAATAGGGACATTGCTCTTCGCGACGATCGTGGCTGGCAGGTTGGCCCGCATACCGGTCAGCCAGCTGTGGGCGGACCGCCGGCTCAAGCAAGCGCTATCGATTTCGCGCGCTTCCTGCGCGTCCTTCACGAATGGCGCTGGCTGATCCTCGCCGCGACCGCGCTCGGGCTGATCCTGGCCGTCCTGGTAACCCTGCTGACGACGCCGCTCTATCGCGCCCGGGTCTCGCTCGAGGTCAATCCGCCGCGCGTCGAGATCATGGCCGACCAGAGCAAGGACATGGTTTCCGATGCGAGTCCCTGGGATTTCGTCGCGACGCAGGTCGGGCTCCTTAAGAGCACGAGCGTTGCGCAACGGGTCGTCGAGGACCTGAACCTCGCCAACAACCCCTCGTTTGCCAACCAGGACTCGGATCCGGCGATCCGGCTGAGGCAGGCAACGCAGAAGGTTGCGAAGAATCTCACCGTCACACCGCCCGCGGAAGGCAATCTCGTCACCTTCAGCTATGTTTCGGAATCGCCGCAGCTCGCCGCGCAGATCGCGAATGCCTATGCGAACGCCTTCATCAATTCGGCGCTCCAGCGCCGCTATGAATCGTCGACCTACGCCCGCAATTTCCTTGAGCGGCAGATCGCCAAGACCCGCGGCGACCTGGAAAAGTCCGAGCGGCAGCTCGTCGCTTATGCCCAGTCGCAAGGCATCATCAACACCAGCGGAGTAGGCGAGGGCGAGCGCGGCGCGGACGCCGGTTCGCTCCAGGGCCAGTCGCTTGTCGCGCTGAATGATGCGCTGGCGCAGGCCACCGCTCGGCGGGTCGCCGCGGAAGGTGCGTACCGGTCCGCGGCTGCTGCAGGCCCGACGAGTGAAGTCACCGCGGCCACGCAGGCGCTTCGCCAGTCCCGGGCCGCCCTCGAGGCCGAGTATCAGGACAAGAGGACGCTGATGAAGCCCGACCATCCAGAGATGGTCAGCCTGCGTTCGCGGATCGAGGAGCTCGATCGTCAGATCGCTCGTGAAACCTCCAACGTTGGGGGAAGCCGGATCAACGGGCTCCAGGCCGAATATCGGGCGGCGCTTTCGGCGGAGCGGGCGTTGCAGGCTCGCGTCGCCGGCTTGAGGGGGCAGGTGCTCGACCTGCGCGGCCGGAGCATCCAGTACACGATCCTTCAGCGCGAGGTGGACACGAACCGCGCGCTCTATGACGCGCTTCTCCAGCGCTACAAGGAAATCGGCGTGGCCGGTGGCATCGGCACCGCGCCGGTCTCGATCGTCGACCGTGCCGACGTTCCGTCCGGTCCGTTCAAGCCAAACCTGTTGTGGAACCTGCTGGCGGGTCTCGGGATCGGCCTCGCCGCCGGCATCGCGACCGCGTTCGGGCTCGAGTACATGAACGACACGATCAAGACCCGGGCCGACATCCGCAACAAGCTTGGGTTGGCGTGCCTCGGGGCGATCCCCAAGCGCACGCGCAAAGTGCCGCTGCTGGAAGAGCTTGAGGATCCGACCTCGGCGACGTCGGAAGCTTACTCCACCGTGTCGACGTCGCTTCGTTTCAGCACCGACAACGGTGTTCCGAAGACGTTGCTTATCTCGAGCGCGCGCGCGGGCGAGGGCAAGTCCTCCACCGCGGTGTCGCTCGCGCACAATCTCGCCCGGCTCGGCAAGTCGGTGCTGCTCATCGACAGCGATCTTCGCAAACCCGCCTTCCGGTCGCTGTCCAACGGCACCGGGCTGACCAAGCTGCTGACCAGCGACGACAAGGTCGCCGATCATGTGACGCCGACTCAATATGATCGGCTGTGCTTGCTCGCTTGCGGACCGATCCCGCCGAACCCCGCCGACCTTCTGTCCAGCGGGCGCCTGCGCACCATCATCCGCGAAGCCGCGGCGCAGTTCGACGTCGTCGTGGTCGATGCGCCGCCGGTTATCGGCCTGGCTGACGCGCCGCTGCTCGCGTCGGTGGTCAATGATGTCGTTCTGGTCATCGAGAGCGGGAAGACGCGTACGACGACCGCCCAGGACGCGATGAACCGCCTGCGGGCCGCCGGCGCCAATATCATCGGCGCCACGCTGACCAAGTCGACCGAGGAATCGAGCGCCTACGGGTACAGCTACAAGTACAAATATGGCGCGATCGATAAGGACCGGACGGAGATCGTCATGCTCGCCCATCAGCCGGGGAGCGGCTCGGAGGGCGGCGCCTAGCCTATTCGGTCTTGCCGGCGTGGCGATGCGTCCACAGCCGCCACACATAGCCGATCACGAGCACCGCGATGATCGCGTTGGACGCGGTGCCGACATATTGGTCGATGTCGCTGAAATTTTCGCGCAGCTTGTAGCCGGCCGTCGCGAGCAAGGTCGTCCAGCCCGCAGTCCCCAGCGTCGATGCGATCAAGAAGGTCTTGAAGCGCATCTTCAGCAGACCGGCGGGGACGGACACCAGTGACCGCACCGTAGGCAGGAGCCGCCCGAGGAAGACGAAGAACGTGCCGTTGCGGCGAAACCAGATCTCGGCGCGCTGCACTTCCGGCCAGGTCATGGTCACCCAGCGGCCGTGACGGCGGATGATCGGCTCCAGCCGGTTCACGCCCAAGGCGCGGGCGGCGAGATACCAGACGATATTGCCGAGCATCGCCCCGGCCGTTCCGCAGGCGACCACCAGCGGAAAGCTCATCTTGCCTTCCGCCGCGGCCATTCCCGCCACCGGCATGATCACTTCGGACGGGATCGGCGGAAAGACCGTTTCCAGGAACATCAGGAAGCCCACGCCGAGGTAGCCCGATTGCTGGATCAGGCGGATCACCCAGTCACTCATGCGTCAGGCGCTCCGCCGCACTTCGAGGCGTGCCTCGATTGCATCCCAGATGAGACCGGCCGTGTCGGTCCCGTTGAACTTGTCGATCGCCACGATGCCGGTCGGCGACGTGACGTTGATCTCGGTCAGCCAGCGCCCGCCGATCACGTCGATCCCGACGAACAGGAGGCCGCGGCGCTTGAGCTCCGGGCCGAGCGCGGCGCAGATTTCGCGTTCCCTCTCGGTCAGATCGGTGGCCTCGGCGGTGCCTCCGGCGGCGAGGTTCGAGCGAATGTCGCCCTTAGCCGGCCGGCGGTTGATTGCGCCCGTGATCTCGCCGTCGATCAGCACGATCCTCTTGTCGCCTTCGGAGACTTCCGGAAGGAAGGCCTGGATGACGTGCGGCTCTCGGTAGGTCGCGTTGAACAACTCCATCAGCGGCGCGAGGTTCGCCCCGTCGCGGCCGACCTTGAACACGGCCTTCCCGGCATTGCCGTGGAGCGGTTTCACGACGACCTCGCCATGCTCTTCCGCGAACCTGCGGGCAGCCCCGAGCGAGCGGGTCACCATGGTCGGAGGCATGAACTGCGCAAAGTCGAGCACCCATACTTTCTCGGGCGCATTGCGGACGGCCGCGGGGTCGTTGACCACCAGAGTCTCGTCCTGGATTCGCTCTAGCAGGTGCGTGGCGGTGATGTAGCCGAGGTCGAACGGCGGGTCCTGGCGCATCAGCACGACGTCCACGTCGCGGCCGAGATCGAGGATCTTGAACGCGCCCAACCGGAAATGATCGCCCGCCACGGGTTGCACGCTGACTTCGTGCGCCCCTGCGTACAGGCGGCCCTCCTGATAGGTCAGGTCATCGGCCAGGTAATGGTAGAGAGAGTAGCCGCGCGCCTGAGCGCCGAGCATGATGGCGAATGTGGAATCGCCGGAGATGTTGATGCTCTCCAGCGGATCCATCTGCACTGCGACGCGAGGCGACATGGCAAGCGCCTAAGCGAGGCACAGCACTTTGTCACCCATGCCAGACGTTAGGCATGTGGCGAGGAAGCCGCCGCGGGACAATGAAGACGGCGTCGATGCGCAAGTCGTCGCCCGGCTTCAAGAAACGAGGGGCGAGCCGCTCGGCGGCGACGACCACGCGCCGCAGCCGCCAGGCGTCCAGTGACATTGCAGCCGACTCTTCCGTGGCGCGGGCCTTCACTTCGACGAAGGCCAGAACCTTGCCGCGGCGGGCGATGATGTCGACTTCGCCCCCCGGCACTCGGGCACGCCGGGCAAGGATGCGCCAGCCGTGGAAGCGCAGCCACCAACAGGCCAGCGTCTCGGCTCCACGGCCGCGTTTCTCGGCGGCTTCGCGGTTCAACGCGAGAGCTCGAGCGCCCGGGCGTAGGCCCGTTTCCTGGGGATTTTCAGGCGAGTCGCAACTTCGGCCGCTGCGCGCGAAGGGCTAGCGTCGCGCATCGCGTCGGTCAGGGCGCGATCGAGGTCGTCGTCGCTCGCCTCGGCCTGTTCTGGTGGACCCACGACAACGACGATCTCGCCTTTTGGCTGATTGCCAGCATAAAGCTCGGCCAGCTCCGCCAGCGAGCCGGTGACGCTCTCTTCGTAAAGCTTGCTGATCTCGCGAACGACTGCCCCCTCGCGGTTTCCGAGCACGTCACGCATCGCCTCCAGCGCATCGCCCAAGCGAGGGCCCGTCTCGTAGAAGACGAGCGTCGCGCGAATGTCCGCGAGCTCGGCCAGCGCTTCCCGACGCGCCTTGGCTTTCGCCGGCAGGAATCCGCCGAAAAGGAAACGGTCCGTCGGTAGACCGGCAAGGGTCAGCGCTGCAATCAGCGCAGAAGGCCCGGGCAAGGTGTAGATGGAATGACCCGCATCGCGCGCCGCCCGGACGAGCTTGTAGCCGGGATCGGAGATGAGCGGCGTGCCGGCATCGCTGACGAGGGCAATGGCCTCGCTACCGAGGCGCGCGACGATGCTGTCGCGGTCGGACTCGCTGCTGTGGTCGTTATAATTGGCGAGCCGTGATTTCGAGCCCGCGTGGCTGAGCAGCTTGGCGGTCACCCTTTTGTCCTCCGCCAGGACGAGGTCGGCGCGCCGCAATGTCTCGGCAGCGCGCGGACCGAGGTCGGCGAGATTCCCGATCGGCGTTGCGACGACATAGAGGCCGGGGGGAAGACGGTCGGCGTTCATTGACGCCCTGCATCGCACTTGCCCAGCGAGGCCCGCAAGTCCTTGCTTGCTTCATGTTAACGATAGGGCGGTAATCCCTTCCATAAGGGCGAAAAAGGAGTCATCCTTCTCACTTCGAGGCTCTGGGGAGAGAGTCATGTTCGGTGTGATGATCGCATCCGCGATTTTTGCGGCTGCGTTCCAAAGTGCAGCCGCGGACGGTGCTAGGACCGCGCTGAGGGCCTGCTTCAAGCAGGCTGCGACCGAAGCCAAGGGTCAGAAGGTCACGAGTGATGCCTTCGCCGCCTTCGCCCGGCAAAAATGCGCGCCTCAGGAGTCCAGCTTCAAGTCGGCGATCTGGGCATTCGATTCCAAGAACAAAGTGTCGAAAAGGCAGTCTGAATCCGACGCGGAGTTGCAGGTCGAGGATTTCGTCGCCGTGGCTGCCGACAAATATGCGGCAGAGGCGCCCAACTAAGGTTTAGGCCGCGATCTCGCCAAGCACGCGGTCGAGGACCAGTCGGCCTGCCGGCGTTGCGCGCAGCCGCCCCCCGTCACGCGAGAGGTGACCGCTTTTGACGAGCCGGTCCACGGCCCGCTCGTCGACGATCTTCGTTCCGAACCGTTGCTCCAGGGCATGCGGATCGATTCCCTCCGCCAGCCGAAGACCCATCACCAAGGCTTCGTCGGCCGCTTCGCCAGGATGGAGCGCCTCCTCCTCGACGATCCCGTGGCCGTTGCGGCGCAGGCCCGACAGGAAGTTCTCGGGCTTGCGATGGCGCACGGTGCGCTTGCCCAGCCTTCTTCCGTGCGCGCCGGGCCCGACACCCGCGTAATCGCCGTAACGCCAGTAGGTAAGGTTGTGGCGGCTTTCCTGGCCGGCGCGCGCGTAATTGCTGATTTCGTAAGCGGGGATTCCGGCTTCGGCCGTGCGCTCCGTCGTCAGCTCGTAAAGTCCCGCCGCTTCGTCGCCGTCGAGCGGCTCGAACTCATGTTTCGCGACCATAGAGGCGAAGCGCGTGCCGGGCTCGATGGTCAACTGGTAGAGCGAGAGGTGCGAGGTGCCCTTCGCCAGCGCCCGATCGAGGGTCGCCGACCAGTTCGCTTCGGTTTCGCCTGGAAGCGCGTAGATCAGGTCGAAGCTGACTCGACCGAAATGCCTTTGCGCGATGTCGAGGGCGCGCTGACCCTCATCGGACGAATGGGCTCGGCCGAGGAAGGCGAGATTGGCGTCCTCGAAGCTCTGCAGCCCTAGCGACAAGCGATTGACGCCCGCGTCCGCGAGGTCGGCGAACCGGGCCGCCTCGACCGAATTGGGATTGGCCTCCAGCGTGATCTCGATGTCGTCGGAAGCCTGCCAATGTTCGCGCGCGGCGCCGATCAGGGCAGCTGCCGTATTCGGCTCCATCAGCGAAGGCGTACCGCCACCGAAGAAAATCGATGTCAGCTTCCGATCGGGCAGCAGCCGCGCCTCGTGCGCGAGGTCGGTGAGCAGCACCTCGCGCCACGCGTCCTGGTCGATGCTCGAGCGCACATGGCTGTTGAAGTCGCAGTAGGGGCATTTGCTGACGCAAAACGGCCAATGGACGTAGAGCGCCAGCGGCTCGGTCATTTCAGCGCCCGCACCAGCTTGCGGAAGGCATCCGCGCGGTGGCTGATCTTGTGCTTCTCGGCCGGGTCCATCTCGCCGAAGGTCTGGTCGTAG
>DASUVP010000076.1:0-5199 GCA_036378895.1 Sphingomicrobium sp. | reverse complement strand
AAGAAGATTTGGGTGATGGCCCCGGCGAATATCTCGAACGCTACGGCCTCACCGCCAAGCGCCTTGCGCGGGCTGTGCCGGGTGCGGTCGTTATGCACCCCGGACCGATGAACAGAAACGTCGAGATCGCCGACGATGTCGCCGACGATCCCGAGCGTTCTCTAATCCGGCTTCAGGTCGAGGCCGGTGTGGCCACGCGAATGGCCTGCCTCGAGCTGGTTACGTCCGACTGATCAGCGCGACGCGAGCTGCACCGGCGAATCACCGGCGGTGGAGCGCACGAAGCAACTGCCGCCTCGGCTCTTGAGCGCCTGGCAGCGACCGATCGCTTCATGCTGATTGTCGAAGCCGCGGACCGACAGGCGCCAAACAGTCCCCTTCGGACCGTCGAAGCGGGCGATCATCGGCGAATAGCCGCGAAGTGCCGGATATTTCTTCGAAAGCTTTGCCCAGGCTGCCGACACACGCGCCTCGGAGCTGTAGGCGCCGAGCTGCACCACCGCCTTGGACTTGCCATTGGCGACCGAAGCCTTGGCGGCGCGCGAGGGCTTCTTGGCCTTGGCGGGCGCCGCCTTCGGAGCGAAGTTCGAGGTCATCATCGCGAACGCCGCCGGAGCTTCCGGAGAAATCGCCGCTGCAGTGGCAATCGCCGCATGCTGGACTTCCGGAGCGGGAGCGGGCGCCGGAGCTGTTTCGGCAACCGCCGGAGCGGGCGACGCCGACGCAAGCGCCACCGGCTCAGCAACCGGAGTGGTGAACGCCGGAGCGGTCGAGCTGTCGACGATCGGAGCAACCTCGGCCGTCTGAACCGGCTGAGCCTGAGCAACCGCGACCGGTGCAACGCTCTTGTTCAGGGCGACCCGGACCGGTTGGCCGGGATCGATCGCTGCAGGCGTAACACCGACAAGCGCTGCAATCTGGTCATAGGAATGAGCCGGCTTGGCCAGCGCCATCCACTGCTTCACTCGGGCATCGACCAGATCGGCCGTCAGGTCCTGCGAAGCGATCGTGCGGGCTGCCATCCAGTCGCCCACAAGGGCATGCGCCAGCGCCAGGTTCTGGCGAACGCGGGAATCGGCGCCCTGGGCGCGGGCCGCGACGTCGAGAACCTGTACGGCCTCGCCTGCACGACCGGCCAGCGCGAGCGCCAGGCCGTAATCTGCCGGGTCGATGTGGCCCTGGGCTGCCTGAAGATTGGCAATGGCTCCATCGTTCTTGCCCTGCGCGATCTGGACGAGCGACCGCTTGAGGATCACCTGCGGCTGGGCCGGAGCAAGCGACAGAGCGTCACCATAAGCCGATTCCGCAGAAGAGAAGCGGCCAGCGCCGAAATAAGCGTTTCCGAGAAGAACCCGGACGTTGACGTCCTGCGGGCTGGCTTCAGCCGCACGCTCGGCCAGGTCAACGGCCGTTGCATAGTCGCCGGCGCTGAGCGCCATTTGTGCGCGAAGCCCGTACGCCATGTTCGCCGTGGCCTTGGAGACCGAAGCGCTCCGCGACATTGGAGCCGCGCACCCGGCAATCATGCCGGCCATCGCGATGGCGGATACTGCGGATCCGAAACGAAGCGGTTTCATTTGCCTTACCCCTTGCATTTGGCCGCTTTGGGCCAGTGCTTACCCCTTGCGTTTGGCCTTGTCGGCCATTGCCCCCAGCTCGGGCATTCCATCGAGGAAACGATCGAGAGCGTCAGTGACCAGAAGCTGCGCAGAGCTACCGCTGACGGCACAGGCCAGGCGAAGCTTCAGGTGACGCTCCGGATCGAGCCGGAGTGTGAAAGCAGCCTTCCCCTTGCTGCCCGGGGCCGAACGAGCCCTCGGTGCACGACGAGCGGCCGGAGCCGGAGCGGAAGGCACCACGTACATCGGCGCCCTGGCTTCGACTGGCTGCGCTGGCAGCTCGTCTTGTTCTTCCATGATCTCGGCGGTCTCATCGACCTCTTCGCCCTCGTCCGTCGCGTCGTCCGCATCCTTGAGGCGGTCGGCGATCTCCGCCTGCTGCGCGTGCACATGCGAATGGACAGGCGTCAGGCCGGCGTGGCCGTTGAGCACCGGATGCTCGGCGATGGGCTCGCCGAATGCGTCGTGCTCGGAGTCACGCGGAGTTTCGACCGGCTTGGGAGCCTCGAAACCCATGTCGTTCCAGCCGAGATCCTCGAGGTTTCCGCCGATCTGGCCGAACCCCTGCGGCCGCATGGCCGGACGGGCCGCGCCCTTGCGAGCGAGAAGACCGGAGGAGAGAGATGCGAAAGGCTTCGGTTCGGACTTCACTACCCTGCCCCCTTACTGGCCAACCACCCGGCGGCCGAAGCCGCCGACGGGACGAGGCGATGCGGGAGCGGCGGAGTTTCCGGCCCCAGGTGCCGCGAATACGGTGCGGCGGAAATTCTTCTCAAGGCGGTCCGAGATATAATCCCAGAGCTCGATCACTTCCTGTGCCGAGCGGCCCTTCGGATCGACCTCCATCACCGTGCGGCCGTCGATCATCGACGCCGCGAAGTCGGTGCGGTGGTGCAGTGTGGCGGGGGCAACGGTGCCGTGCTGCGAGAGGGCGACGGCGGCTTCGTAGGTGATCTTGGCTTTCGGGGTCGCCGCATTGACGACGAAGATCAAAGGCTTTCCGGCGCGGTCGCAAAGGTCGACCGTCGCGCCGACGGCACGAAGGTCGTGCGGGCTCGGCCGGGTCGGGATGACGATCAGTTCGGCAACGGCGATGACGCTCTGGATGGCCATGGTGATGGCCGGCGGAGTGTCGATGACGGCAAGGCGGAAGCCCTGTTGGCGAAGGACTTCGAGGTCGGAAGCGAGACGAGCGACGGTGGTCTGCGCAAAGGCCGGCATTTCGGCGTCGCGTTCGTTCCACCAGTCTGCAAGGCTTCCCTGCGGGTCGATGTCGATAAGACAGACCGGGCCTGCCCCTGACAGCTGCGCCTGCACCGCAAGATGTCCGGACAAGGTCGTCTTACCCGACCCGCCCTTCTGCGATGCCATAGCCAGAACGCGCATGCTTTTCCCCTCGCCGAATTCCGTCAATTCAGCGGTGGGAGTGACACTCAAGGCGCTAAAATCTGGTTAACGCGTTTAAGACACTGTTGCTGTATTCCAGCCCCGAGTTACGGTCGCACGCAACGGAGTCGAGGCATGCAACCAAGGTCCTGGAGCAAAATTCTGCTCTGTGCGTCGCTTTTGCTCGCGGCGCCCGCGTCCGCGCAAAGCGTGAAAGCCGGAATCGATGCCTGGCAGCGCGGCGATTATGTCGGCGCGGTCGCAATCTGGAGGCCGCTCGCCGAGGCGGGCGACGCCGACGCGTCCTTCAACATGGGCCAGGCATATCGGCTCGGGCGCGGAGTGCTCGTCGATCTTGGCACGGCACAGAACTGGCTGGAACGGGCGGCGCTCAAGGGACATGTCGACGCGCAGACGACGCTCGGACTTCTGCTCTTCCAGAACGGCAATCAGGCCGAGGGCCTCAAATGGCTGAAGGGCTCCGCCGAGGATGGCGATGCGCGTGCAATGCTCGTCTACGGCACGGCGCTCTACAATGGCGACGGTGTGCCGCAGGATCCCGTCCTCGGTTACGCCTATGTCAGCCGCTCCGCCGCCCAGGGGCTCGGACCGGCGAAGAGCACGCTCGCGCAGATGGACGAGATCATGCCCGTCGAGCAGCGCAAGAAAGGCGTCGCCCTTGCGATGCAGAAGGCGAGGACGCAGGCACGTGCCGAGTCCCGATCGCCGGCTCCGCCAAAGGCGCAGGTCGCGAAGCCTGCTAAAACTGTGGCGGAGCGGCCGCAACCCGCATCGGCGAGCGGTGCGTGGCGAATTCAGCTAGGCGCCTTCTCGCAACGATCATCCGCCGATGCCCTGTTCCGCAAGCTGGCGGGAAGTGCGCCAGTCGCGGGACGCCAGAAATTCCTTGTCGCTGCCGGCACCGTGACCCGACTCCAGGTCGGTCCCTATCCGAGCAAGGCGGCCGCGGCGGCGGCCTGCAGCGCCCTTTCGGGAAGAGGCCAGGCCTGCTTCCCGGTCGTGGCGCGCTAGCCTAGCCTACCCAGTCGCGGTGACGGATACCCTGCGCCCACAGCAATGCGTCGAGCCCGTGATGGTCGAGCCGCGCGTCCGCCACTTCGGCAAGCGCGGGCTTGGCTCGATAAGCCACGCCGAGGCCGGCTTCCCGGACCATCAGGCGGTCGTTCGCCCCGTCCCCGACGGCGAGCACCTCTTCCGGCTTGATGCCCATCTCCTCGCGCGCCTCGACCAGAGCATCGAATTTCGCCTGGCCATCGACAATCGGGTCCTCGACCGAGCCGCTGAGCTGCCGCCCGTCGAACAACAAGCGATTGGCGCGGACGGCGT
This sequence comes from Sphingomicrobium sp., assembly GCA_036378895.1. Taxonomy (GTDB): domain Bacteria; phylum Pseudomonadota; class Alphaproteobacteria; order Sphingomonadales; family Sphingomonadaceae; genus Sphingomicrobium. Next base: position 847 of record DASUVP010000076.1, on the reverse strand, counting down.
TGAAGCCGAGCATCTTCGCGATCGGATCGGCAAAGGAGACGAACCCGCCGGTCACCAGAATCGCACGGGCGCCGCCCACGCGCATCGTGCGGACGAGCGTGGCCGCCCCGGGGTTTGGAACCACCCGTTCGGCGAGGCAGCGCTTGATCGCGTCCTCGTCAAGCCCGGAGAGCAAGGCGACCCGCTCGCGAAGCGCCGCTTTGAAGTCGAGGAGCCCCTGCATGGCTCGCTCGGTAATCTCGGCGATCTCGCGCTTGAGGCCGGCGAAATCGGCAAGCTCGTCGAGGCATTCCTGCCCCACGATCGTCGAATCCATGTCGGCGATGAGCAGGCGCTTGAAGCGGTTCTCCTCGGGCTGAACGAAGACGTCCACGCCTTCGAGGCCATCAAGCGCCCAACGGATCGCGGAAATCTCGCCCGATACGCGCAGATCGACCGCGTCGCCCTCGTCGATCCATGCGCCGAAAGCCGCTTTCGGATCGATCTCGCGAAGGGAGCCGAGCGCGCGATCGATCAGCCTGTCATCGAGGCGTCCGGCTGCTATCAGCGTCGCAATGGCCATACGGGTCGAAAAACCTCCAGTCGCTCTCATCGCCGGGCCGACCGCGAGCGGCAAGTCGGCATTGGCCGTTCGCCTTGCAGAGCAAAATCACGGGGTGATCGTCAACGCCGACAGCACGCAAATCTATCGCGACCTGCCGATTCTGAGCGCCGCGCCCGGCCCGGACGAGACCGCGCGAGCGGAGCACCGGCTTTATGGCGCGCTCGACGGGTCCCAGCCCTGCTCGGCAGCGGACTGGGCTGCAATGGCCAAACGGGAGCTTTCTGACGTTCACAAGTCGGGAAG
>DASUVP010000075.1:0-25412 GCA_036378895.1 Sphingomicrobium sp. | reverse complement strand
CGTCCTGGTCTTCCGCCGATGCACAGTGGTCGGTCGAGACCGATCGGGGCCGCGTCACTTGCTCCTACCTGTTCGGCTGCTGTGGCTATTATGATTACGACGCGGGCTATCGGCCCGAATGGACCGGCGAAGCCGACTATCGCGGCCGCATCGTGCATCCGCAATTCTGGCCCGCCGCAATGGATGTCAGCGGCAATACGGTCGCAGTCATCGGAAGCGGAGCGACGGCGGTGACGCTCGTCCCGGCGCTCGCCGAACAAGCGGCCCACGTGACGATGATCCAGCGCAGCCCGAGCTTCATCGTTTCCCGCCCATCGCGCGATGGTGTCGCCCGCTTCCTCCAGCGCAGCCTGCCCGCCCGAAGCGCCGACGCCATCGTCCGCTGGAAGAACGTGCTCCTCACCAGCTTCTTCTACGCCCAGGCGCGGCGGAGCCCCGAGAAGTTCCGTCAATGGATCAAGGACCAACTCGGCAAGCAGCTTCCGCCCGACTATCCAATCGAACGCGATTTCTCGCCGGCCTACAAGCCGTGGGACCAGCGCCTCTGCCTCGTGCCCGATGCTGACCTTTTCGCCGCGATGCGTTCCGGCAAGGTCTCTATCGCCACCGGCCCGATCGAGCGCTTCACAAGGGACGGGCTGCGGCTCGAAACCGGCGAGGAGGTGAAAGCCGACATCGTCGTCACCGCCACCGGCCTCGTCGTGAAGATCCTCGGCGGAATCCAGCTCGACGTCGACGGCAACCCCGTCGCTCCCGCCGACCGGCTGATCTGGAAGGGCATGATGCTGAGCGGGGTTCCCAACCTCTTCTTCGCGTTCGGCTACACCAACGCCTCCTGGACGCTCCGAAGCGATCTCACCGCGCGCCTGGCCTGCCGCTTGCTCAACCAAATGAAACGTCGCGGAATCGCCATCGCCGTCCCGCGCGAGCCCGGCGAGGGCATGGAGCGCAGGCAGGTGATCGACTTCAGCTCCGGCTATGTGAAGCGCGCAGAAGGCGTGCTGCCGATGCAGGGGGCGCGCCATCCCTGGAACGTCCGCCAGAACTATCTCCGCGATCTCCTCGCCATGCATTTCAGCCGGATCGACGAGGACCTCGACCTGAAAAAGAAACTTAGTGAAATCAGGCGCCCCTCGGTTGTTGCGCAAGCTGAAAGGGAGTAAAAAGCGGCGCTGATTTCGACTGGTGAGTCGAATCCTTCTTTTGAATTGCAGCGTTTGTCGCGTCGCTGATCCAACGATAATCCTGCGCAAGCGGCTTTGACTTGCGCCGGTCCGCGTATCCGTGTGCTCGGGCGGATAAATCGAAGGCTGAAAAGCCTCGCTCTAACGTCGACGGAAGGGCACACTCATGGCCAAAAAACGCACTCGTGGAAACGACGGCAGCCTCGACGACCAAACGGAAGTCGTCGGAATAAGCTCGTATGACGAGATGCTTCTCGCCGCTATGCAGCGCGGCGACGAAACGCTGCAGACGGGCCGTTACATCGTGACCTATCGCGAAGATGCTCCCGAGGAGGGGGCGAGCTTCCTTGAGTCCCTGGGGCTTCGGACCGCCGATGCCCGGGACTTCGACGATCAGGCCGTGTCCGTGGAAGACGTCGGCGATGCCGATGCTCTCGTTTTCCCGGAAATCGGCGCGGCCGTCATTAGTGCGGAGGCCGCGGCCGAGCGCGAGCTTGACTTTGCGGCGGCCGAGGACGGTTCCGCGCCGGTCGAGGCGATCGAGCCCGAATATTTCGTCTTCGCGGACAATTCGGGCGATTACCTCCGGGGCTTCCGGCGGGCGGTCGAAACATTGACCGTCGACCTCGGGGCAACTCCCTCGACGGGCTTCGCTCCCGCCTTCAGCTTTGCGACCGATTCGGAGCTGAACGAGGATGTCGACGCGCAAGTGATAGGTGCGACGTGGGGTCTCCTCGCGTGCCGAGTGCCGCAGACCATGCGCAGCGGGGCCGGAATCAAGGTCGCAGTCCTCGATACGGGCATGGCGCTCAACCATCCCGACTTCCAGGGACGCCAGTTCTTCGGGCAGTCTTTCGTCGGACAGCCGGTCCAGGACCTTCACAGCCACGGGACCCACTGCATCGGTACGGCCTGCGGTCCGAAGGCGCCGGCCGGACCAATCCCGCGCTACGGGATTGCGCATCATTCCCACATCTTCGTCGGAAAGGTTCTCTCGAACTCCGGTTCAGGCGGGACTGCCGGCGTTCTCGCCGGAATGAACTGGGCGATCGCCCGGCGTTGCGAGGTGATCTCCATGTCCCTCGGTTCCGGAGCGCCTCCGCAGGCGGCGTACACGGCCGCGGGGCGCGCTGCGCTCAATCGGGGCTGCCTGATTATCGCCGCCGCTGGTAATTCGGCGACGAACACCGGGGCACCGGCCAACTCGCCGACAATCATGGCGGTGGCGTCGCTCGACGCCACACTGTCGCCGTCGAATTTCTCGAACTTCGGGAAAATCGACATCGCGGCACCCGGACGGGACGTCTACTCAAGCGTGCCTATGCCAGTCCGCTATGGGATCAAGAGTGGAACCAGCATGGCCACTCCGCACGTCGCGGGCTGCGCGGCGCTTTGGGCGCACGGCAATCCGTCGCTTCGCGGGCAGGCGCTCTGGAACAAGCTCCAGAGCTCCGCCCGGCGGTTGCCATTCCCGCGTGCACGCGTAGGCGCCGGCCTGGTTCAGGCGCCATAATCCAGGGAGGTCGAACGATGGCCGGACAAATGAAACTGGTGGTGACTTTGTCCGGCCGTCGCTCGCTTGCCGCGATATGCTCCGAGCTTGAGGCGGCAGGCTTCAAGATCGAGCAGACGCTCGACTCGATCGGAGTGCTCACGGGGACTGCCGATCAACAAGCTATCGGGAAGCTCCGCGACGTGGACGGCGTAGAGAGCGTCGAACAAGAGCAGGAAATCGACATCGGTCCGCCAGACGGGCCTTCGTGGTGAACTTCCAAGGGTCGTAGAATCTTCAGTGCACGGCGCCGCGGTTCTTCCGCAGGATCGCGAACAGGATCAGCGCGAAGGCCGTGAGCCGGATCAGGAATAGCGAGCTGCGTTCCTCTGTCGAAATGTTGGCGAGCGCCAGGATCGCCTGCCCGCTGCCGAGCAATGCGAAAGCCAGCGCGAAGGCCATGAACAGCGGGTCGCGGGTCTTCCGCCAGAAGCGCAGGAAGAAGAGCCCGCAGACGAAGAAACCGAAGGCGATGGCCCCCGAGAGGAAGTTGAGGAGTGTCGTCGACATCATTCTTCCCCGACTTCCCAGATGAAGCCCCAGATAAGCGAGACGATCGCAGCAAGCGCGAGCGAATGGCGGACGAGGCGCAGGTCCACGTCATCGGGCCAAATGACGACGTCGAACACGAGCACCAAATTGTTCGCCGCGAGCAGCGCGAAGCAAATGCTGCTCCAGAGCAGCAGGCGCATGCCGGTCCGGCGGTAGCTTCGTCCGAGCAGCCAGGCGCATGCTGCGCTGGTTAGGAAGCATAGGACGTAGACGATCGTAGGGAAGATCTCAGTCACCCGTGTCCCTTCGAAGCTTGAATGCGTCAGCGAATGCGTTGGCGCTGCTGGTTCCAGCGGAAACGATGACTCGGCGAACGGAATTGGGCCGGGTTCGGTACAGGTTATCGACCTGCTCGACGCAGGCTTCCACGTCGCGATTCACGGGAAGGTAGGCCGCGCCCTTGTCTTCAAGGGTAGCAAGGCCGGCACTGACCAGGGCATCGAGTGCTCTGCTTACGACGAGGTCGCTGGCGCGAAGTGTCGCGATCAGTTCCTCCCGCTCCCAGACGCGTCGCTCGCTCTTGAGCAGCAGCAGCAATTCCAGCGCCCAGACGGACGGGAAGCTCGCTGCGATGAACCGCAGTACGTCTTCGGCGGAGCTGCTCACGCGTCCCCTGTCGTCGCTACGCCGCGCATTGCCCTAGCCCCTAGCGAGAAGGTCGACGGGCTGGCAACCGCTGATCCGGGATCAGAGACTTCGGAAGTTCAGGACGGCATTGAGGAGGAAGAGCGCCAGCCCGGCGAATACCGAGGCGACGACACGCGCGAGGAGGTAATGCAGGCCTAGCTCGATGAAGGCGGCGAACAGCCCCACCGTGATCCCCAGGCCGAGGACGGCGTTGATGAGGAAATAGGCATAGCCGGCGGCGACCTTCCGCTCGGTGCCGCGATAGATCCATGTCCGCCCGAAAAGGTAGTGGATGCTATTGCTGACGAGGAAGGAGAGTCCCGCCGCGGGGACCTTCGCGACGCCCAAGCGCTCCACCATCAACCACAGCAGCCCGAGCCCGAGCAGGAACACAAACGTGCTGACCACCGTGTTGCGGGCAAGGAGGACCGCGCCGCGTCGGCTGAACAGCCGGTCGTAGAGGGTCGCCCCGCCGTCCAAGCCTAGGCGGCGATCGGAAGTCGCGAGACGCTCGACGAAGCGTCATGCTCGTCCGCCCAGTCCGTGCGGCGGCGAAGGCGTGGGGAAAGGAACAGGATCGGCAGCTTGAGCAGCAACAGCTCGGAATGAATGAAGCCGTCGATGGCGCGCTCCCACCAGGCCGGCTCGCGCATCGCCCGCGCCTTCAGCCAGCCTTCGTACGGGGACCAGTGGCGCGGCTCGTCGACCCGGATGATGCGGAACACCTTGGTCAGCATCCGGTCCCTCAGAACCACGGGATGGCGCAGCAATATATCGAGCTGCCGATAGCCACGCCGCTCGGTCAGCGCGATGACCCGGCACATCTTCTCGAAATTCCTGTCGTCCCGGATGAGCCTGTCCTCGTCCAGGTCGTCGATCCGCGAACGGAACATGATCTCGACGAAACGGTCGATATGACCGCAAGTCCGATCGATGGCGTAGGGCATGACCCCGCGCTTTTCCCACCAGCGCTTGAACATCAGATAATGTTTGTACTCGTCGGCGCGGTGCTGCTCGATCTCGGCGATGAAACTCCGATCGTCGGGCGAACGCGAGCGTACAGCGCGAAGCACCCGGTCGAGCGCGGTGTAGCCGCGATGCTCGTTGTAGATGTAGATCGACGCGACCAAATCCAGCCAGCGGCGGCGATACCAGGCCAACATAGCGTTAAACGGCTATGCCTCGCGCGCTGAACGGTCAATTGACGATCATCCGCCCGGTCAGCATTCCGACCCGCAATTTCGCTTTCCTATTTGGAATGGCCGTGCTTGGCTTAACCGCATGCACTCCCTCCCGGTCTTGAAGCATTTGAGGTCGCCGGCGGAGTGGCTCGTCAGTGTGAACTTTTGTGAAGATTCGAGCCTGAAGGCGCTGACTGCATGACTGATCTCGACACGTTCCGCTCCGAAACGCGCGCATGGCTGGAGGCGAACTGCCCGCCCGAGATGCGCGAGCCGATGCGGTCGGAGGCCGACGCCTGCTGGGGCGGCCGCAACCCGAATTTTCAGAGCGACGCGCAGCGCCAGTGGATGGAAAAGATGGCGAAGCGCGGCTGGACCGTTCCGCACTGGCCGAAGGACTATGGCGGCGGCGGCCTTTCCACCGCCGAGACCAAGGTCCTCAAGGAGGAAATGGCGCGGATCGGCGCTCGCTCGCCCCTCACCAGCTTCGGCATCTCCATGCTCGGGCCGGCGCTGCTCAAGTTCGGGACCGAGGAGCAGAAGAAGCATTTCCTGCCACAGATCGCGCGCGGCGAGATCCGCTGGTGCCAGGGCTATTCCGAACCCGGTGCGGGGTCCGACCTCGCCGGCCTCGCGACCAAGGCCGAGGACAAGGGCGACCACTGGCTGATCAACGGTCAGAAGGTGTGGACCAGCTACGCCGACAAGGCGGACTGGATCTTCTGCCTCGTCCGCACGTCCACCGAGTCCAAGCATCAGGGCATCAGCTTCGTCCTGTTCGACATGACCACGCCCGGCGTGTCGACCAAGCCGATCAAGCTCATCAGCGGCTATTCGCCGTTCTGCGAGACCTTCTTCGACGACGTGAAAGTGCCGAAGGAGCAGGTCGTCGGTGAAGTGAACCGCGGCTGGGACGTCGCCAAATATCTGCTCGGACACGAGCGTGAGATGATCGCCGGAATGGGGCTGGGCGGTATCGGCGGTGGTGAAGGCGGATCGCTCGGCGCGAAGCTCAAGCCGGATAACGCCCTTCTCCGCGCCGACATCGCTGCGTTCGACGTCGATGCGCTCGCCTTTGCCGCGATGAGCGAGCGCTTCTTCGAGATGTTCAAGGCGGGCGAGGCGCATCCCGCCAGCCCCTCGATGATGAAATATGCGGGGACCGAGCTCAACAAGCGCCGCCACGAGCTGGTCATGGCCGCGGGCGGCTCGGACGCGCTGGAATGGGACAGCGAGCGGTCGAAGGACGGCAAGGCCGCGCGCGACTGGCTGCGCACCAAGGGCAATTCGATCGAGGGTGGCACGAGCGAGATCCAGCTCAACATTGTCGCCAAGCATATCCTCGGCCTTCCGGGAGCCTGATCCATGCCGTTGCTCACCGACGACCAGAAGATGCTGCAGGAGACTGCGTCGAGCTTCCTTTCCGAGGAAGGCTCGATCGCGAAACAGCTCCGCCAGTTGCGCGACAGCGGCTGCACCGACGGCTACGGCACCGATTTGTGGAAGCAGTTCGGGGAGCTTGGGCTGACCGGCATCTGCATTCCCGAGGACAAGGGCGGGCTCGGCCTCGGCTCGGTGGAAGCCGCGCTCGTCCTCGAGGAGATCGGCCGCAACCTGACGCCCTCCCCTTTCCTCGCGACCGCCGTGGTCGGCGCCCGGGCGATCGAGGGCACGGCTCATGCGGATCGCTGGTATCCGGGCATCCTGTCGGGCGACGCCGTTCTCACTCTCGCGGTCGACGAGAGCCGCCGCCATTCGCCAGAGCAGACCGCTCTGACCGCCGAGCGGCGGGGCAACGGCTTCGTCCTCAACGGTACGAAACAATTCGTGGTTCACGGCAATTCGGCCGACGTGGCGCTGACCGCCGCCCGCACGAGTGGCACCGCCGGGGAGCGCGAGGGCTTGACGCTCTTCGCGGTTCCCAAGGGCGCGGCAGAAGTCGAAAGCGTTACTCTCGCCGACAGCTCGAAGGCCGCCCGCCTGACGTTTCGCGATGTCCAGCTCGATGCCGATGCCGTCGTAGGCGATGTCGACAACGGCTGGGCCCAGCTTTCGCGCGCGCTCAACTCGGGGCGGGCCGGCGCCGCGGCGGAACTGGTTGGCGTCGCCGCCGGCGCCACTTCGATGACGGTCGATTATCTCAAGCAGCGCAAGCAGTTCGGGAAGCTGATCGGTGAATTCCAGGCCCTGCAGCACCGGGCCGCCCATCTCTACGGCGAGATCGAGATCGCTCGCGCCGCCGCGCTCAAGGCCGCCGAGCTGGTCGATTCAGGCAGCGAAAAGGCCGAGCTGATGGCCTCGGTCGCCAAGGCCAAGGCGGCCGATGTCGCTTCCCTGGCAGGCCGCGAGGGCGTACAGATGCATGGCGGCATCGGCATGACCGACGAGCACGACATCGGGCTTTACCTGAAGCGCGAAGCCGTACTCGGCGAGCTGTTCGGCGACGTGTACTATCACCGCAACCGGGTCGCGGAGCTCAGCGGCTACTGATTGCCGCGATCGAGAAGGAAGTTGATCCGAGCGGCCGCGATCGGGCTCGACCGCTCTTTCTGCCAGGCGAAGGCCTCGACGTTCGCGATCCGCGCGCCCAACCGCTCGACGGTCGCTGAAGCGAACGTGTCGCGGTTCGTGCCGCCACGCATGTAATCGACCGTCACTGTGATTGGCTTCATCGCGACCTCCTCCTCGCCAAGCTCCCGTCCCAGCGTCGTGAATGCGGCGAACTCCAGCAGCCCAGCGATTGCGCCGCCGTGGAGGAATCCCGGACGTCCGACCACGTCCTCCTCGAATGGCATGACGATCGTGGGTCCATGATCGCCTTCTTCGATGCGAAGATTGAGAAGGCGAGCGTAGGGCGGAAGTGTGCGCACCTTGCCGGCTTTAACGGCTCACGCCGCGCCGCCAAGTGCAGGATCGTTCAGCTCTTCGACTTGTAGCCGCAGACTGCGCCGAGGATGAAGCTGGTGAACAGCGCGAGCTGCACCTTGCCGACGGGATCGTGCCAGCCGAAGTAACTGGCGCCCCAGCCGAACAGGGCGATGAACATGGCAAGTGCAAGTCCGACCATGTGTGCGCCTCCGCTCATCCGCCGGATGCAGTGCCGGCTATCGAAGGATGCGCCCATCAAGGTAAACAGATGGTAAAGCTTGCCGGGTCGAATGGGCCCAGCCATAGGCGCCGTGATTGCCGGATTAGCTCAGTTGGTAGAGCAGCGGTTTTGTAAACCGAAGGTCGCGGGTTCGAATCCTGCATCCGGCACCAGCCTTGCGCACAGACCATCCGGGGATGGTCGAGCACAAGGCTCACTCGGCCCGATCCGGAACAATACCGGAACACGCTAGAATCATTTGGATTCTCCGGAAGCCGCTATTATGTACCGTGCGATATGAAAAATCTTCAGGCCGCTCTGTCCTGCTCGCCGTGCCGCGGGCGTCCGCGCGAGTTTTGCGTGGACGAGGCGCTCGCAAAGGCGCTGCGGGTCTTCTGGGAGAAGGGCTACGAGGGAACGTCGCTCAACGACCTGACCGAGGCGATGGGCATCACGCGCCCCAGCCTCTACGCCGCATTCGGCAACAAGGAATCGCTCTTCCGCAAGGCGCTGGATCTCTACGAGACCGAGAAGCTTGCCTACATCCGCCAGGCCCTCGCGCAGCCGACCGCGCGCAAGGTCGCCGAAACCATGCTCCGCGGTTCGGTCGATAACGTCACCAGCTATGACGAGCCGCACGGCTGCATGGGCGTGATCACGTCGGTCGCCTGCGGTCTGGAATCGCAATCCGTGCGTGAAGAGGTCGTGAAGCGTGGCGAAGCCGGCAAGCGCGCGCTGATGGAGCGCTTCGAGCGCGCCAAGGCCGAGGGCGATCTTCCGGCGCACATCGACAGCGAAGGCCTGATGCGGGTGTTGATTGCAATGCTCCAGGGTATCTCGGTCCAGGCGAACCAGGGCGCCACCCGTGAAGAGCTCGACCGGCTGGTCGAAAGCGGCCTCGCGCTCTGGCCCAGCGTCTGAACTTATAGCCCGCTTAAATTTTTTTATCGGGCGGTATAGAAATCCTCTTGACCCTCCCTATCTGTCTTTGTACTGAACGGTACAGAAAGATTGGAGCCATGTTCGTGGCGCCGCTTTTTGACCAAAGACAGGCAAAAGGGGCAAACCGTCTGAACAAGGTTTCTGTCTTCTGCGGGCCCTGACACCCGCCAGTAATTTCGTAACGAACCAATAGCCGACCCGTCGGAGCTTCGCGCTTCGCCGAACGGGTCCCTTGCGTGTCCGGGAGAGCGCGTGACGTCGAAAGCCCCGCTTTCGCCGAACGCCGTCGCTCGCCCGGAAAATGGGAGCAAAGCATGGCATATCTCGCGCGGATCGAACCGCAGGATTCACAACCGATCGCTCTGCCGGAGCTCGTCCGGCCGGCTCGCCCCAAGCCCGACTTCTCGCCTCTCGAATGGTCGGTGATCCGCCTCGCCCGGATCGACCGCCTGTGGACGATCCGCGAACCCGGTCGCCTTCGTCGCTTGTGGAACTGGCTGCTGGCGCGGGGAAACCCGTCCCTCGCCAATGAGAAGCTCGAAGCGCTGCGCCGCATGGCGGTGCTGACCTGGCACTACGGCTTCACCGTTCCCGGCGAAGACGTCCGCAATTTCCTCTCCGCCGGCTTCTCGCCGGACCAGTACGAGCTGATGGCCGGAAGCATCAACGCGGCCCTCAGCGCTCCGCGAAGGATTGCCGCATGAACATGATCTCCAAAGTCGCCGCCGACGGCGTCGCTCAACGCGTCCGCGTGAAGATCGCCGATCGTCCGCGCTGGCAACGCGCCGCCATCTATGGATCGCCACTCATCGCCCTTGCCGCGGCCGTCACACTATGGACCAGCGAGCCCTCCCCCGCCGCTGCTCCGCCCATTCCCCATGTGACGGTCGCGGCTCCCCTCGAGCGCGAGGTGAGCCTGTGGGACGATTATGTCGGCCGCTTCGAAGCGAGCCGCAGCGTGGAGGTGCGTCCCCGCGTTTCCGGCCAGATCGTCGGCGTCCACTTCACCGACGGCCAGATCGTCCAACAGGGCCAATTGCTCTTCACCGTCGACCCGCGTCCGTTCACGGCATCGCTCGCCGAAGCGCGCGCCGGCGTAGCAACGGCACAGAGCGAGCTTTCGCTGGCCCAGCTGAACCTCGGCCGCGCGCGCCGCCTGCTTGAAGCGGACGCCGTCTCGCAGGCCAATGTGGATCAGCTCACCGCCGCAGTGCAGACCGCGCGGGCAGCGCTCGCCGCGGCTCAGGCGCGGGTGCAGCAGCGAGCCCTCGACGTCGAGTTCACCCGTATCCGTGCACCGATCGGAGGCCGCATATCCGACCGCAAGATCGACGCCGGCAACCTCGTCAGCTCGGGCGTCGACGGCGGAACCTTGCTCACCACGATCAACGCGCTCGACCCGATCTACTTCACCTTCGACGTGCCGGAATCGCTCTACCTGAAGGACGCGCGACAGCGGCGTGAGGGCGCTGCGGGCGACGTCGCCGAGATCCGCCTGCAGGACGAGGCCAGCTACAATTGGCGCGGAACGCTGGACTTCACCGACAACGGGATCAGCCAGAACTCGGGAACAGTCAGGGCGCGCGCCGTGGTCCGCAACCCGGATTATTTCCTGACGCCGGGCATGTTCGGCAACATGCGGCTCGCCGACGGCGGGACCGCGCTCGCCCTGCTAGTCCCGGACGCGGCGATCCGCACCGACCAAGCACGCAAGATCGTGCTGACGGTCGGCAAAGACGACACCGTTGCGGCGAAGCCGGTCGAGACCGGGCCGTTGGTGGGCAACCTTCGCGTGATCCGTTCCGGCCTGACCCGAGCCGACCGCGTCGTCGTCCAGGGCGTCCAGTTCGCAATGCCCGGTGCGAAGGTGAAGCCGCGCGTGACGCAGGTCCGTGCCGCTGACGCCACCGCTCCCAAGGCCCCGCCGCCCTCCAGTCCAAGCGCCTCCCAGGCGACCCTGGCGGCCAGATAATCGAGGCGACCCCATGCAGTTGAGCCACTTCTTCATCCGGCGCCCGATCTTTGCCGGCGTCATCGCGATCATCATTACGATCGTCGGTGCCTTCGCCTATGTCGGGCTTCCGGTCTCGCAATTCCCGGACATCGTCCCGCCGACCGTAACGGTCAGTACCAACTATCCCGGCGCGTCGGCCGAGACGGTCGCGGACACGGTCGCTGCTCCCATCGAGCAGCAGATCAACGGCGTCGACAACATGCTCTACCAGTCGTCGCAATCGACCGGCGACGGGCGGGTGACGATCACGGTCACGTTCAAGCTCGGCACGGACCTCGATACGGCGCAGGTGCTCGTCCAGAACCGCGTTGCGCTCGCGGAGCCGAGTCTTCCGGAAGAAGTGCGTCGACAGGGCGTGGTCGTCCGCAAAGAGCAGCCGAGCTGGCTGATGGCGGTCAACGTGCTGTCGCCCGACGGCTCGCTCGATCGCGGTTACGTCTCCAACTATGCGCTGACCCAGATCCGCGATCGGCTGACCCGCGTCGAGGGCATCGGCGACGTGCAGATCTTCGGCGCGCGCGATTATGCGATGCGCGTCTGGATCGATCCTGGCCGGGCCGCGACCCTCGGCCTCACCGCGGGTGAGGTTGTCGGCGCGCTTCGCAGCCAGAACGTCCAGGTGGCAGCAGGCGTCGTCGGCCAACCACCATACGACACGGGCGCAGCGCAGCAGCTCAACGTCGAGACGCAGGGCCGCTTCAAGACCGCGGACGAGTTCGCCAACATCGTCATCCGCACGGACCCCGCGACGGGTGCGATCACTCGTCTGCGCGACGTTGCCCGAGTCGAGCTCGGAGCCGGCGACTATGGCGTTAACGCCTATCTGTCGGGCACGGACTCCATCATCCTCGGCATCACCCAGCGTCCCGGCACCAATGCCCTCGCGGCCGCGGAAGGTGTGAAAGCCGAACTCGCGGATGCCGCGAAGAGCTTCCCGAAGGGGCTCGAGTACCGGATCATCTGGAACCCAACCGAATTCATCAGTGAGTCGATGACGGCCGTGCAGGAAACGCTTCTCGAAGCGATGCTCCTCGTCGTTCTCGTCATCATCGTCTTCCTTCAGAGTTGGCGAGCGGCGATCATTCCGATCGTCGCCATCCCGGTCTCGCTGATCGGCACTTTTGCGGTGCTCGCGGGGCTTGACTACTCGCTCAACACCTTGTCGATGTTCGGCCTCGTGCTCGCAATCGGCATCGTCGTCGACGACGCCATCGTCGTGGTCGAGAATGTCGAGCGAAACCTCGAGCATGGTATGACCGCGCGCGAGGCGGCGCACCGGTCGATGGACGAGGTCTCAACCGCTCTGGTCGCCATCGTCCTCGTTCTCTGCGCGGTGTTCGTGCCCGTCACCTTCCTCACCGGGATCACCGGCGAATTCTATCGCCAGTTCGCGGTGACGATCGCTGCATCAACGATCATCTCGCTGCTGCTCTCGCTGACCCTGTCGCCCGCCCTCGCAGCACGGCTGCTCAAGCCGAAGAGCGACCATCGCGCGGAAGGCGGTATCATGGGCATCCTCCACCCCCTTGGCGACCGCTTCAACGACGGCTTCGCACGAGTGAGCGACTGGTACAGCGGCTTCACCCGCCGCATCCTCCATGCGCCGAAGCGCGCGCTGGCGATCTACACCGGGCTCGTCGCGCTGACCGTCGGAGTCTTCGTCTACACGCCGGCCGGCTTCATCCCCGCGCAGGACCAGGGTTACGCTCTCGCCGCGATCCAGCTTCCTCCCGGTAGCTCGATCGAGCGCACCGACGCCGTGCTGAAGAAAGCGGTCGAGAAGATCCGCAAGGTTCCGGGCGTCGACGAAGCGGTGATGTTCTCCGGCTTCGACGGAGCCTCCGGAACGCAGGCATCGAATGCCGGCGCTGCCTACGTGACCTTCAAGCCGTTCGAGGAGCGCGCGGGGACCGACCGCACCGAGCAGAACATCGAGAACGACATGCGCGCCGCGCTCGCGGACATGGACGAGGCGTTCGCCTTCGTGATCCCGCCGCCCGTCATCCAGGGCATCGGCAACGGCGGCGGCTATCGCATGATCGTGCAGGATCGGAGCGACACGGGCTATCAGGCTCTGGAACAGGCGGCCGGCCAGCTGATCGGCTCCGCACACCAGGATCCGACGCTCGCCAACGTCTTCACGCTCTACAACACGGCGACGCCCCGAATCTGGGCGGACATCGACCGCGCCAAGGCCGATATGCTCGGGGTTCCTCCGGAGCGCGTGTTCGAAGCGCTGCAGGTCTATCTCGGATCGGCTTACGTCAACGACTTCAACCTGCTCGGCCGCACCTATCGCGTGACCGCGCAGGCGGACGCCCAGTACCGCGATGACCCGAGCGACATCGCTTTGCTGAAAACCCGTTCGAACAGCGGCGCCATGGTTCCGATCGGATCGGTCGCGACCTTCGAGGACAAGACCGGACCGTACCGCGTTACCCGCTACAACCTCTTCCCCGCGGTTGAGGTGGACGGTGAGACCGCGCCTGGAACGTCGACCGGTCAGGCCATGAACACGATGGAGAAGTTGGCTGCCCAGCTTCCGGCGGGCTTCGCAACCGAATGGACGGGCATCGCCTTCCAGCAGGAAGCGGCGGGCAACATCGCCATCCTGATCTTCGCTCTGTCGGTGGTGTTCGTCTTCCTCGTGCTCGCGGCGCAGTTCGAAAGCCTTCTGCTTCCGCTGGCGATCATTCTCATCGTCCCAATGACCTTGCTCGCGGCGATGACGGGCGTGAACCTGCGCGGGCTGGACAACAACATCCTGACGCAGATCGGCCTGATCGTGCTCATCGCGCTCGCCGCGAAGAATGCGATCCTGATCGTCGAGTTTGCAAAGCAGGCGGAAGAACGCGGCATGGGCGCCATCGAGGCAGCTGTCGAAGCGGCGCGGGCGCGGCTTCGCCCGATCCTGATGACCAGCTTTGCCTTCATCCTCGGCACGCTGCCACTGGTGATCGCGAGCGGCCCCGGCTGGGAGCTTCGCCAAGCGCTCGGCACCGCCGTCTTCTTCGGGATGATCGGCGTCACCGCCTTCGGCCTGATTTTCACCCCGGTGTTCTACGTGGCCACCCGCACGCTCGGCGAAAGGCTGAAGCGTCGCGGCGGCCGCCCGGCCGACGGGCAGCTCACACTGCTCCCGGCGGAATGAGGAAATCCATGATGAAGAAGCTCTCAAGCATTGGAATGGCGCTTGCCTTGGCGGCGTGCGCAACGAGCCCCGACTATGTGCGCCCGACGACGTCAACGGCCGCCGCCGGTCCATTTGTCGCCGCGAACACGCCAGCGCTGCACCCGCTGGCTCCGGTGCCGGACAATTGGTGGCGGCTCTACGACGACCCCGTCCTCGACCGGCTGATCGCCGATGCGCTCGCGCACAACACCGATGTCCGGGCAGCCGTCGCCCGCCTCGCCCGCGCCCGTGCGTCGCTCCGCGCAGTGAAGGTGGATCGCTTGCCCCAAGGCGGCCTCAGCGCCAGCCTCACCCGCGGCCGCGATCCAGGCCAGTCCGACACGACCACCAGCTTCGATGCCGGATTGCAAATTGCCTATGAGGTCGACCTGTTCGGGCGCGTCAGCCGCAGCATCGAGGCTGGCCGAGGCGATGTCGCCGCGGCCGAGGCGGATGCCGATGCGGTTCGCGTCGCGATCGTTTCGGATACGGCGCGCGCCTACGCCGACGCATCGAGCGCGGCCGAGCGCCTCGCCGTGGCAGAGCATATCGTCGAGCTGCTCAGCCGCTCGCTCGACCTCACGCGGAAGCAAGTCGAGATCGGCCAGACGACGCGGCTCGACACGGCGCGCATCGCCGCGCTGCGCAACCAGAGACAGGCAGAGATTCCGGCACTCGCCGCCGAGCGCGACAATGCGTTGTTTCGGCTGGCGACGTTGACCGGACGCGCGCCCGCCGAGCTCCCCTCAGCGGCGGGTGCGCGCACTACATCGCTGAAGCTCGACCGACCGATCCCCGTCGGCGATGGGACTCAGCTGCTGGCGCGACGTCCCGACGTCCGCGCCGCCGAGCGCAGGCTGGCGGCGGCGACGGCGCGGATCGGCGTCGCGACCGCCGAGCTCTACCCGCAAGTCACGCTCGGCGGCTCGATCGGATCGAGCGCGAGCAACATCGGCAACCTGTTCAGCAATCCGATCGGCTTCCTGCTCGGCCCGCTGATCAGCTGGTCCTTCAGCGATCATGCCCGCGCCAGGGCGAGAGTGGCCGGCGCGGAGGCGAGCACGCAGGAGGCTCTCGCGGATTTCGACGGAACGGTGCTGCGGTCGCTTCAGGAAACGGAGACCGCCTTGTCGGCCTACGCCAACTCGCTCCGCCGCCGCGAGGCGCTTCAGGCTGCCCGCAACGAGGCCGAAGTCGCCGCGCGCATCGTCCGCGCGCAACAGCGCGAGGGCCAGGTGGACTCGCTGGCTTTGCTCGATGCCGAACGGACCTTCGCCGAGGCCGAAGCCGAGCTGGCGAACGCCAGAGGACAGGTCGCAACGGCGCAGATCGACCTGTTCCGCGCGCTCGGCGGCGGCTGGAGCGCCTGATCAGACTTTCGCGCGGGCGTAGTAGATCAGGAAGATGCTGCGGTCGGGTTTTCCCTTGCCGCCAAGGAAGTTGCCGCTCTCATGCTTGAGGCCGAGCCTGGCAAGGTCATCGGGCAGGGGGGCCACCTGCAAGTCCTGAATTGCGCGATTGTATGGGGACTTTGGATCCGCTTGTTCTGCCTTCGACGGCGGTGCGATCACTGTCCCGGCGATCTCGCATAGCGTGCTCGCGCAAGTCACGCGAAGTACGTTCCCGTCCTTTCCGATCAGCGGGATTTGCAGGAGGCGTTCACGGATCGCCGCCTCGGTGCGAGATGCCCACTTCTCATCGCGACTCTCCGCACGCACCTGCGAGTGCAGGTCGGCGGGCTGCTTGAATCGCTCCAGCGGGGCGCCGACCAGTGGATCAACTTCGTTCTCCGCCTGCGGAGCCTGCGTTATCAGCGTGGCTGCTCCCGCCGCGGCGACCAGAAACAAGGTGAGCATCGCAACTACTCCCGTCTGAGGACGCCAGAGTTCGGCGTCCGATTGCGAGGAAGGTGCAGTTGACGGCCGCACTTGGGCCACCCCCATTTCGTCGTCACGACTTTCTTGGGATTTCAAGAGCCGGGCGAGCTCACGGCTGCTCCCGACGCCTGTCTTGCGCCGGGCCTCGCGCAGCCGCTCATTCACCGCCGCCGCCGTCGAGCCGAGCTCGTTGGCGATGCTCTTCGCGGTATGCCCCTCCGCCAGAAGGCGCAGCACCTGCCGCGCAGGCTCGTTCAAGCGACTGAAATCTACGCCGTTCTCTTGCTGGAACATCAGGCTGGCCACGCCATGCATGATGCACGGCTATGGACGAAATCAGCTACCCCAAATTTCTTGGGTGTCGCCTAAACCCCGATCTCCACCCAAACCGGCGCATGGTCGCTTGTCTTCTCCCAGCCGCGCGGTTCGCGGTCGACGCCGACCCGCTTGAGCTTTTTGGCGAGCGGGGGACTCAGCAGGAAATGGTCGATGCGGATGCCGGCATCGCGCTCGAACGAGTTCCGCCAATAATGCCAGAAAGTGTAGATCCGCTCCTTCGGGTGAAGCGTCCGGATCGCATCCGTCCAACCCTGGTCAATGAGCTCGGCAAACTTCTTGCGGGCCTCCGGTGAGAAGAGAGCGTCCTTCGCCCAGCGCTCGGGCTTGTAGACGTCCTGCTCGGTCGGGATGACGTTGAAGTCGCCCATCAGCACTGCTGGAAGGCCGCTCTCGAGCAGGTGCCGGGCATGGGCGTGGAGACGGTCCATCCACTTTAGTTTGTAGTCGAACTTCGGCCCGGGCCACGGATTGCCGTTGGGAAGATAGAGATTGCCGATGAGGATCCCGCAGACCGCGGCCTCGATGTAGCGGCTTTGCGCGTCGTCGGGATCGCCGGGCAGGCCTCGGCCGGTCTCGACCGGCTCGCCGACGCGGCTGAGGATCGCGACGCCATTCCAGCGCTCCTGGCCATGCCAGATTGCTGAATAGCCGAGCGCCTCGATGTCCTTGGCGGGAAATGCCGCATCGGTGCACTTGAGCTCCTGCAGCCCAACCACGTCCGGCTGGAACTCCTCGAGCCAGCGCAGGAGCACCGGAAGGCGCGGATTTATGCCGTTGATGTTGTAGCTAGCGATCCGGAGCTTTTGATTCTTGCTCATCACGCTCCGAACTCGTTTCCGGCCGATCCGTTCTCACCGCAGATGTCCCGTGGCCGAGTCGCACAGGTTTATCCACCGAAACATCCACAGTTTTCGCTCGACCGAGTCCGATTTCCGCTGGAACATCCATCGTTCTCATCTATTGTTGCCGTGTGCTTCAGGACCCGAAAGGGAATCGAAGCATGGGACCCCGCCAACTTCGGTTGGCGGGGTTTTCCATTTCTGGGCGCTCGGGAATGCCGCCCTCTCTCCAACAGCCGTTGGAACATCACACCCGCATCCGGGGTTGTGGCCTCGTACTTCGGACCCGCAGATCGCGTCACCCCTGATGCGGAACGCGGACGAAAGTCCGGCGATCGGCATCCCGACGCAGGTCATTGGATCGGAAGTACGGAGCCCCGTCAGCCACCAGTGCGGCGGGGCTCCATCATTCTCAGAGCATCCCAAACGATGTGCTTGCCAGCTCCAGCCGCCGCGATCGGTCGGCCAGCGGATATTTGTTGCCGTTCGCGCAGTTGAACAGCAGCACCCGCTCGTCCCGGCCGACGAGCCCGAGATCCAGCGCCGCTCTCCACCCGGCCAGCACGGCGCCGCCTTCGGGACAGAGCAGCATTCCGTCATCGCGCGCGGCATCCTCGACCGACTGGACGATCTCGGGCTCATCGACTGCAATCGCTGCTCCGCCGCTGTCGCGCACCGCCCGCAGGATGAGGAAATCGCCGATGGCGCTGGGTACGCGGATCCCGGTGGCTACCGTTGCCGCGCCTTCCCACCGTTCGGCGAATTCGTCTCCACGCTCGAACGCGCGGACGATCGGTGCGCAGCCGGCGGCCTGGACCGCGTACATGCGGGGCCGCTCCGGGCCGATGAGGCCCACCGCCTCCAGTTCGTCGAATGCCTTCCACATCCCGATCAGGCCGGTTCCGCCGCCGGTCGGATAGAAAATCGCGTCCGGGACCTCCCAACCGAGCTGCTCGACCAGCTCGAAGCCCATCACTTTCTTGCCCTCGAGCCGGTAGGGTTCCTTGAGGGTCGAGCAGTCGAACCAGCGTCCCTCCGCCGCGCCTTCGCGGATCAGCCTGCCGCATTCGTCGATCTGGCCGTCCGCGACCCACACGCGAGCGCCGTAGGCAGCGGTCTCTCGAACATTGATCTCGGGAGTCTCGGCCGGACAGACGACCACCGCCTTCATCCCCGCGCGGGCGGCATAAGCGGCGAGCGCCGCACCGGCATTGCCATTGGTCGGAAGCGCGACGCTCCGGATGCCAAAATGCCGCGCCATCGATATCGCCATCGCGAGGCCGCGGGCCTTGAACGATCCGCTCGGCAGCCGCCCCTCGTCCTTCACGAGAAGACTCGATGCGCCAGCCTCGGACGCGGTTTTTGCAAGCGGAATGATCGGCGTCTCGGGCTCGCCGAGACTTACCGGCTCGACGCCTTCGGGAAGGGGCAGAAGCTCACGCCACTTCCACATGCCGGCCTCGCGCTGAGCAAGGCTCTCCCGTGTCAAAGACCGTCGCGCCCGTTCGAAATCGTAGCGAACGAGGAGCGGCTTGCCCGCTTTGGAGAGGTTGTGCGGCTCGCCCGCCGGATAGCTTTCGCCCGTCAGCGAGCATTCAAGATGGGTCACATACATGCCTCGGCCCGTAGCCCGCGCACTTCGTCGAGGCGAGCTTGTAATAGTATATCATGCGCTCTACGGGAGACTCCGAATCGGAACAGTAGCCATTCAGGACTAATGATGATTTCACGCCTCGCGCTTGCGGCCGCGCTTACCTTCATGACCGCCGCCGGCGCGGCGGCCGCGCAGTCCACACCCGGAAGCGCGCAGGACGCGCATCACGCGCATGACGATGACGACGAAGGAGAGGTGGTCGTCACGGGCATCCGTCGCCGGGCCCAGGACGTGCTCGGAGGTCTCTCGGTCCTCGATGCGGCCGACCTCACGCGTGAGCTCCGTCCGAGCATCGGCGAAACGCTGGCGCGCCAGCCCGGCGTCAGTTCGACCAGCTTCGGTCCGGCCGCATCCGCTCCCGTCCTGCGCGGCCTGACGGGTGATCGCGTCCGAGTGCTGACCGATGGCATCGGAAGCCTCGACCTGTCCTCTTCCGGGCCCGACCATGCGATTGCGATCAATCCGATTACGGCCGAGCGGATCGAGGTGCTGCGCGGCCCGGCCGCCTTGCTCTACGGCTCCTCGGCCATTGGCGGAGTCGTCAACGTCATCGACACACGCATCCCGCGCCGGCTGCCCGAAAATGCGGTCGGAGCGAACGCGCTGCTCGGGTACGGCACCGCTGCGGACGAGCGGTTGGTCAATGGAGCACTCGACATTCCGATCGGCGGCAAGTTCGTTGCCCACGTCGACGGCAACTGGACCAAGACCGACGATCTAAGAACGGGCGGCCATATCCTTTCGAAGGATCTTCGCGAGGCTGCGCTGGCGAGCGGCGATCCGGCAATCGAGGCGCTCGCCGATCTCAAAGGCGAGCTTCCCAACTCGGCCGCGGAATCGAAGGAAGGGGCGCTCGGCTTCGCTTATGTCGATGGCGGGCTGAACGTTGGTGCGTCCGTCACCCGCCACCACGCGACCTATCAGGTGCCGGTCCGCTACTCGCTCGATCCGGCCGTTGAGCCCGAAGCGCCGACCATTGACCAAAAACAGACGCGCTACGACTTCCGCGCCGACATTCCGGTCCAGGGCTTCCTCAGCCACGTCCGCGCCCGGGGCGGCTATGCGAATTACCGCCACAACGAGATTGAGGACACCGGCGAGATCGCAACCCGCTTCTTCAGCAAAGGCGGAGAAGGGCGGATCGAGCTCGTCCAGACCGAGCGATCCGGCTGGGGCGGAACCAGCGGCTTCCAGTACCTCGACCGCAACGCGAAGATCCGCGGCGACGAGAAGTTCCTGCCCGACAGCGAGCAGCGCCAGGCGGGCCTCTTCTCGGTGCAGACCTACGTCAGCGGGCCCTTCCGTTTCGAAGGCGGCGGCCGGATCGAATTCAGCAAGCTCGACGGCGAAGCCGATGACGTGCTCGTAACGCCCGCGATGTCGCGCAAATTCACGACCGTGTCCGCGTCGCTAGGTGGCCAGTACGAATTCGCTCCGGGCTGGCGCGCGGGCCTGACGGTCGCGCGAAGCGCGCGCGCTCCGTCGATCGACGAGCTGTTCGCCAACGGCCCGCACGCGGCAAGCCAGTCGTTCGAGATCGGCGATCCCACGCTCGATCCGGAGCGCAGCTTCGGGATCGAGGCGAGCGTCCGGGGTACTCGCGGCCCGGTCCAGTTCACCGGCAACCTCTACTACACGCATTTCGGCAACTTCATCTTCCAGGCGCCCACCGGCGCGATTCAGGACGAATTGCCGGTGTTTCAATATCGCGGCGGCAAGGCGAACTTCTACGGGTTCGAAGTGCAGCTCGAGGCCAAGCTCGGCCAGGCGTTGGGGATCAACTGGACCGGCGACCTGCAGGCCGACGCCGTGCGGGCCACCGTGAAGAACTTCGGCCCGGCGCCCTTCATGCCGCCCGTGCGGATCCTTGCCGCTCTGTCCGGCGAACGCGGGCAATTCGATGGCCGCCTTGAGCTGGAGCGCGCTTTCGCTCACGACCGGACGGCACCCGTCGAGACGGACACTCCGGGATACACGATGGTCAATGCGGCGCTCGACTGGCATCCGCTGGCTGCGAAGCCTGAGCTGAGCCTGTCGCTTGCAGCGAACAATATCTTCGATGTCGAAGCGCGGCGCAGCACGAGCCAGCTCAAGGACTTCGCTCCGCTGGCCGGCCGCGACATTCGTCTTACGGCGCGCCTAGGATTCTAATCTGCTGAAAAGGTAAGGCGGCCCGGACCAAGGGGAGAGCCGGGCCGCCTTGCCGCTTGCTGGGGAGAGCGAGCGGCGGGGGAATTTGGTCCTAGAGGTCGATCCCTGCTGCGATCGCTTCCAGCTTGCGGACGCGCTCACGAAGGTCGGCCATCTCGATGCGGTTGCCCGCGGGAGGAAGCGTCCTGTCGGCTGCATCATGGGTCAGCTCGAAGCGCCTCAGCTCCAGCCAGCCCTGCCATCCCTTGAGCGCCGCGAGGCTCGCGCCCGTCAGTCCAGCGAAGATGCTGCCTGCGATGATCCCAATCGTCAGCGGTTCCATCACTTCTCCTCCTCGCGGAGCGCTTCAATCTCACGCGCCAGCTCGTCATTGGTTGAGTTGATGTGGTCGTCGATCGCCATGAGCCGGCGGTCGGTGTCGTCCAGCTCCGTGCGAAGCGCGTGGACCGTCGGACGAACCCGGCTGACGTCTTCCATCCGCTCGAAGTCGTTCCGGCCGCGGCGGGTGTAGGCATCGTTTGCGCGGTTGCGCTGAACCGCGAGGTAGATACCTGCGCCGACATAAGCGATCAGCGCCAGCTTCCAGCTGACCAGGATCGCGGCGGCCACGAAACCGACACGGATGAAGGTCGGGTCGATGTTGAAGACGTTGCCGATCGTCGAACAAACGCCGGCCAGCTTCTTGTCGCGCCGGTTCATCGAGTAATTGTAACGGGCCATTGCCCTACCCCTTTCCTTCACTTGATCCGTGCCGCGAGTGCGGCCTTCATCGCTTCCAGTTCAGCGTCGACCTTCTCGTTGGCGCGAAGCTCGGCGATTTCCTCTTCGAGGCTCTTCGGGCCGGTCAGGGCCAGCGCGTCCGCGCGGCCTTCGGCGAAGTCGGCGCGACGCTCGAGCACTTCGAACTTTGCGAACGCGTCGAGCGTGCGGCTGCCGTGCATCATTTCGCGAGCCTTGGCTCGGGCGACCGCGCTTTCGATCCGCGTCGCGATGGCGTTCTGCCGGGCGCGGGCTTCGCGCATCTTCGACTGAAGCTTGCCGATGTCCGCTTCGTAGCTGCGCAGGACCTGCTGGATCTGCTCCATCTCAGAGCGAAGACCGTCGGCCATTTCGGTGGCCTTCTGCTTCTCGACCAGTGCCTGCTTCGCCAGGTCTTCGCGGCCCTTCGACAGAGCCAGCTCAGCCTTGTCGGTCCAGTTCAGCTCAAGCTCTTCGAGCCGGCCGACCGCGCGGCGCATTTCCTTGGCGTCCGCGATCGAGCGCGCTGCGCTTGCCCGGAGCTCGACGAGGGTTTCCTCCATCTCGAGGATGATCATGCGGATCATCCGCGCGGGGTCCTCGGCCCGGTCCAGCAGCTCGGTCATGTTCGCCGCGAAGATGTCCCTCGCGCGGCTGAAGACCGGGCCGTTGAACCAGGTTGCGAGCGGGGTCGAACCGGAATTCATCGTATCAGGCTCCCTCATCAGCCGGGGCGTCCGCACCGGCACCTTGGCTTCGATGATCTCGAGCTCAGGCATTGGCGGAAACTGCGACGGGGCTGGCGACTGCCTGCGCCGGACCGACTGCGGCGGTGACCGCAACGGAGCTCAGCAAAAGCGCTGCTGCAAGAGCAGTAAGCGTGCGAGCGAAGTGCGACTGACCGGACATTTCTAATCTCCCTTTTGCCGGTCCGCCTTCGACTGCGGGCCGGTGCCGATTGCTATTCAAGGGGCGTGCCAATTGCAGAAAACTGCCAAAAATAGAGTTTGGGAGGGTCCTCGGGCGTGGGTTTGGCGGGAATTCCCACCCAGGCTTGGCGAACTTTCCCAACTCGATCCGGAACCCGCGCGGGGTGCTCCGGCGTTGTTGCGTGAACGCAAAGTCTTGGAAGGATCAGTCGATGTTGGGAAAGATTGCCGGAGCGATCATCGGTGAGAAGATTGCGGGCAGGAACCAGGGCGTCCGCGGCGCACTGCTGGGCGCGGGTATCGCGTCGATCGCACGTCGCGGGTTCGGGCCCCTGGCGCTGGCGCTAGGCGCCGGCTGGGCGGCGAAGAAGATGTGGGACAAGCGGCAGGATCGCCGCCATCCGCATTATCCCTCGTCAGCGTCCCCGGCGTCGCGCTCGGGAGCCTGACCCTCACCCAGCTTGGGCTCGATATAAGGCTCGACCTTGCCCTTGAGCTTCAGGGTCATCGGGTTGCCGTAGCGGTCGCGGCTGCGGCCGGCCGACACGCGGATCCAGCCTTCCGAGATGCAATATTCCTCGACGTTGGTCTTTTCGTTTCCGTTGAAGCGGATTCCCACCCCGCGTTTTAGAACGTCCTCGTTGAAATGCGGGCTGCGCGGATCGAGCGAAAGGCGGTCGGGAAGGTCGATCTTGTCATCGGACATGGCGAGCGCCCTAGCCTCGCGGCACTCGGCTGGTCAACGCGCGCCAGTTGCCGGACAGGCGATGCGATACTAAGCGCCTCATTCGATGAGCGATAAGGACCCCGCCCCTCTGAAGCCGAACCGGCCGAAGCTCGCGCTTCACGTGCCTGAGCCGCCCTTCCGGCCCGGCGACAAGCCCGACTTTTCGAAGATGGAGGTGCCGGCGGCCGGTTCCGCCCCGCGACCCGACATTGCGGCGCCTGCGGTCGAGACCCATCCTCTGACGACCGCGCTGGTTCGCGTTCTCGGCGAAGACAATCGCGCGGTGGGACCGTGGGATCCGAAGCTCGACCCGGAAACGCTACGCAAGATGCTGCGCGACATGGTCACGGTGCGTGTGTTCGACGACCGGATGTACCGCTCGCAGCGCCAGGGGAAGACCAGCTTCTACATGAAGTGCACCGGCGAGGAGGCGATTGCCGTCGCTGCCCAGACCGCGCTTGACCGCGAGGACATGCACTTCCCGACATATCGCCAGCAGGGGCTGCTCGTCGCGCGCGGCTATCCGCTCGTCGACATGATGAACCAGATCTATTCGAACAAGGGCGACAAGCTTCAGGGGCGCCAGCTTCCGATCATGTATTCTGACAAGGCGTACGGCTTCTTCTCGATCTCCGGAAACCTCGGCACGCAATTTCCGCAGGCCGTGGGCTGGGCGATGGGCGCCGCGATAAAGGGCGACAGCCGCATCGCGATGGGCTGGATCGGTGACGGCGCGACTGCGGAAGGCGACTTCCATTCCGCGCTGACCTTCGCCGCCGTCTACAACGTGCCGGTCATCCTCGCGACCGTGAACAACCAGTGGGCCATCTCGAGCTTCTCCGGAATCGCGGGCGCGGAGCGTGCAACGTTTGCACAGCGCGCGGTCGGCTATGGAGTCGCGGGGCTTCGCGTCGATGGCAATGACGCGCTCGCCGTGTTCGCCGCCGTGCGCTGGGCCGCCGACCGAGCCCGCTCCAATCGGGGCCCGACCCTCATCGAGTTCTTCACCTACCGCGCCGAAGGCCATTCGACCTCGGACGATCCTTCCGGATATCGCCCGACCGACGAAGCGAAGCTGTGGCCGCTAGGCGATCCGATCGAGCGCCTGAAGGCGCACCTGATCGCGCTCGGCGAATGGGACGAGCAGCGCCACGAGGAACTGACCAAGGAAGCCGACGCGAACGTCCGCGCCGCGCAGAAGGAATCCGAGAAGCTCGGCATCCTTCCGCAGCAGGGCAAGGACAATATCGGTAGCATGTTCGAGGACGTCTACGCCGACGTCCCCTGGCACATCGCCGAGCAGCGCGACCTCGCCTTGGACGAGAACCGCTAATGCCGACCATGAACATGATCCAGGCGCTCAACGACGCCCACAAGGTGATGATGCGCCGCGACGAGGACATCGTCGTGTTCGGGGAGGACGTCGGCTTCTTCGGCGGCGTCTTCCGCGTGACCGAAGGCCTGCAGAAGGAATTCGGCAAGCAGCGCACGTTCGACGCGCCGATCAGCGAGGGCGGCATCGTCGCGACCGCGGTCGGAATGGCGGCCTACGGCATCAAGCCGGTGATCGAGATCCAGTTCGCCGATTACATATACCCCGGCTACGACCAGATCGTCAGCGAAGTGGCGAAGATGCGCTATCGCACCGCCGGCGAGTGGACGATGCCGATGGTCATTCGCTCGCCCTACGGCGGCGGCATCTTCGGCGGCCAGACGCACAGCCAGTCCCCGGAAAGCCTGTTCACCCATATCGCCGGTCTCAAGGTCGTCATCCCCTCGACGCCGTACGACGCCAAGGGCCTGCTGATCGCCGCGGTCGAGGACCCTGATCCGGTCATCTTCTTCG
>DASUVP010000074.1:0-2164 GCA_036378895.1 Sphingomicrobium sp. | reverse complement strand
GAGGCGATCAGCCACACGCCGAGCAGAAGCAGCGCGATGCTGCTCACCCGCTCGCCGATCCAATGTTCGCCGCCTTCGCGGGCGGAACCGAGGCCGCGGACCTTGCCGAGCTCGGTCGAGCTGTCGCCGAGGCTCATCTCGCAACTCCCAATATGTAGATCCAAAGCGCGGCGGTCAGGAGGATCGCACCGACGAACGTGAAGACCGCGAATCTCTTGTTAGGGCCGAGCTCGAAACTCTCGCCCGTGTCCATGACGAGATGGCGGATCCCCGACAGCAGATGCTGGAAGAAGGCCCAGCTCAGCCCGATCAGGACGACCAGGCCGACCCAGGTCCCTGCGATCGCCGAGAAGTCGCCGTAGGGATCGCTTCCAGCCGCAAGCGCCATCAACCACCAGGTCAGCACCGCCAGCCCGACGACGGTCAGCCCCCCACCCGTGATGCGGTGGAGGATGGACGCCGCCATGCCCGCACCCCAGCGCCACACGCCGAGATGCGGCGACAGCGGTCGCGCGCGTTGTTCAGCCATCTGGGTTTTTCTCCTGTTCGTCTGCCGGCGCTGGGGCGCCCTTGATCGCCCGACCGATTAGGCGCCGGCCCGTCCGGAGGCAAGATTCCGCAAGGGACCTAACCCGCTCTTAACCATTGCGAGCGCATGTCGGCCCCAACATCCCGAGAGAGTGAGCGGAGAGCGAAGGGCATGAACGGCGAAAACGGACATCTGCAGCGCCTGACAGACGAGCAGGTGGCCTCGCGGCTGCGGGCCTATGGCGACGGCGGAAAATTCCAGGATTCGCTTCGCTGGCTCTGGGGCCAGGCGGGTGACGTGATCGAGGAATGCTCGCGGCGCCATTTCGGCGAGGAAGCCGTCAAGCTGAACCGCGCCTATTTCACCAAGCAGATCGACGAGAGCTGGATCCGCACCGTAGCCGAGCGCGGCGTCGACATGTACGTCAAGCGCAAGAGCGTCCCGGAGTTCGTCGCCGCCCACAACAACATGGCTCGCGACGTGGTCGCCGAGTTCGAGGACCGCTTCGAGGGCAAGTCCGAGGACAAAGTGGTCGCGATCGACACTTTCTACCGCGCGCTCGCGTATGGGGAGGACATCGTCCTTGCCCAGATCGCCTTGCTCGAGGCGCAGGACGCGGCCGATGCGCGCGGCCGCCAGAGCGAGGAGTTCGAGCTCCGCGTGGGCGAGCTGTTCCGCGCCAGCAGCGAGCAATCGAAGTCGCTGACCGACCGAACCCGCTCGACCGCTTCGTCGGCGCGGGGAATGCTCGGCAAGACGAGTGAAGTCGCCGCCGCCGCCGAGCAGTCGGCCGTTGCCATGCGCGAAGCCGCCCAGACCGCAGCCGGGCTGATCCGGGCGATCGAGGACGCGCGGACGGAGGTCGAAGTCGCTGCCGACGTCGCCATCCGCGCAGGCGACCAGGCGAGCCAGGCTGTGAAGGTCAGTCAGGCCCTTTCCGGACATGTCGAAGCGATCGAATCGATCCTCGGCCTCATCCGCGACATTGCGGGCCAGACCAATTTGCTCGCGCTCAACGCCACCATCGAGGCCGCACGCGCCGGCGATGCGGGCCGCGGCTTCGCCGTCGTTGCGCAGGAAGTGAAGAGCCTCGCTTCGCAGACGGCGCGCGCTACCGACGACATCACCACCAAGATCACCGCGATCCAGCAGGCGACCAAGCAGACTGTCGAGGCCAACGGTTCGATCCAGGGCACGGTCGAAGAGGTGCAGACCTCAGCCGATCGCATCCGCCAGGCGATGGAGCTCCAGGCGCAGACGGTGACGATGATCACCGCTGCAGTCGACGAGACCGCGCTCGCGGCGGACTCGATGAGCTCGACGATCGCCGCGATCCGCACCGACACCGAAAATGTCGCCAAGGACATCGAGCAGGTCGAGCAGGGCTTCGGCCGCTTCTCCGAGCAGATCGCTGACTTCACCTCGAAGACGAAAGAGTTCGTCGCGCGCGTCGCCGCCTGACTTCCCCCGCCGCTTTGGCGGGGCTAGTCGGCAGTCATGAATATCCTGATCACCGGCGCCAGCCGCGGAATCGGCGCGGCCGCGTACGATCTCCTGAAGTCGCGCGGCCAGAAGGTCGTCGGCCATTCGAGCAAGGGCAGCGCGAAGCTCATCGCCGGCGATCTCGAAGACCCG
>DASUVP010000073.1:0-6225 GCA_036378895.1 Sphingomicrobium sp. | reverse complement strand
GACGGTGCTCGCACTGTGGCTGGCGATCACGCCCGTCCTCGGCTTCCCCGACTGGCCGCAAGGCCGCTGGGCGATGTGGGTCGGCGTGGCGGCCGTCATGTCCACGGCCGGCGGACTGCTCTTCTCCTGGGCCTATGCACGCGCGGAGGCGAGCTATCTCGCGGTCACGGAATATAGCGGTTTCCTTTGGGCTGCCGCGCTCGGCTGGATCATCTTCAGCGAGGCCGTGTCGCTCTATACGGCCGGGGGTGCTGCCCTCATCGTCGGCGGCTGCTTCGTCGCTGCGCGGAGCAAGATCGATGCTCCGGGAGAAGTGGAGGTCGTGACCTGATGGCCTGGTTCTGGCTGATCCTCGGCGGGCTCTTCGAAGTCGGCTTCACCACGTCGCTGCGTTTCGTCGAAGGCTTCCGCAACCTGCCCTGGACGATCGCCTTCCTCGTCTCGGTCGCGATCAGCATGGCCCTTCTGGAGCTTGCCGCGCGAACGATCCCGATGGGCACCGCCTATGCCGTCTGGGGCGGGATCGGGGCCATCGGGACAGTCGCCGTCGGAATGATCTGGTTCGACGAGCCGACGACCACGATCCGCCTGCTCCTGATCCTCGGCATTGTCGCCGCGATTGCGGGCTTGAAGCTCACCGCCTAAGTCCCCTCGCAAATGACGAATACGCCGCATCCCGTTCGCGGGACCCAGAGCCTGCTTGGAGAAGACGCCGACCGTTTCCACGCGGTGGTCGAAGCGTTCGACCGCGTGCGTCGGCTGTTCGGATTCAAGCGGGTCGAGGTGCCGGTGATCGAGCCGACTGCCGTCTTCGCGCGGACAATCGGCGAGACCACGGACGTCGTCTCCAAGGAGATGTACACCTTCAAGGACCGCGGCGGCGAGCAGATCACGCTTCGGCCCGAATTTACCGCAGGCATCTGCCGCGCCTATCTCAGCGAGGGTTGGCAGCAGTTCGCGCCATTGAAGGTTGCGACGCACGGCCCGGCCTTCCGCTACGAACGCCCGCAGAAGGGTCGCTTCCGGCAGTTCCACCAGCTCGATGCCGAAGTGATCGGCGCGGCCGAAGCAGCGGCGGACGTGGAGCTGTTGTCGCTCGGCGACCAGCTGCTCCGGGAGCTAGGAATTCACGACGGCGTAACTCTCCAGCTCAACACGTTGGGCGATTCCGAGACCCGTGACGCCTGGCGCAAGGCTCTGGTCGAGCATTTCGAAGCGCATCGTGGATCGTTGTCGGAGGACAGCCTGGCGCGGCTGGAGCGCAATCCGCTGCGCATCCTCGACACCAAGGACCCTAAGGAGCGGCCGATTGCCGACGCCGCTCCGTCGATCGACGACTATCTGACCAGCGAAGCGTCCGACTTCTTCGCCCAGGTCACGTTCGGACTCGACGCCGCAGGCGTGAAGTGGACCCGCAACCCCCGCCTCGTCCGCGGCCTCGACTACTACCGCCACACGGCGTTCGAGTTCGTCACCGACCGGCTCGGCGCGCAGGGCACGGTGATCGCTGGCGGCCGCTACGACGGCCTGATCGAATCCCTCGGCGGCCCGCACACGCCAGCCGTCGGCTGGGCGGCCGGCATCGAGCGTCTCGGCATGATGATCGACACCCCAGAGCCCGAGTTGCTCGATTTCATCATTGTGATTGAAGATGACTCAAAAGTGTCGGTTGATACTGCTGCTCGATTTCAAGCACTCTTACGACAGTCCCGATTCTCGAGTGAGCTTGAAATCACGGGGTCACCGAAGAAACGCTACCTTCGAGCTCAAAAGGGTAATCCGCGCAGTATCCTAGTGCTGCGCGCCCAATCCGGAGATCAGGTTTTCGTAGACATCAAGAGGGGCTGGGGCTCTGGCGAAGTCGACCCCTTCGTTCACGAAAAGGATGTTTTCGAATTACTGTCCCGCTCGCTTGATGTTGAGCCGATGCCTCAACAGAACAAGTTCGGGGTCGACATGACTGTTCGGCTGCCCAAATGACCCAGATTTCGTCGGAGCGCATCGCGAGCATCGAGGCGCGCAAGCATGAGCTTGCCGAGGCCATGGCCGCGCCCAACCTGTCGCCGGACGAGTTCATCCGCCTGTCCAAGGACTATGCCGCGATCGAGCCGGTCGCCGCTGCGGCGCGCGAAGTGCGCCGCCTCCGGGCGGAGCGCGAAAGCCTTTTGTCGATGACTAGGGACGCTGACGAGGAACTCCGGCAGATCGCTTCCGAAGAATTGTTCGACATTGAAGCCAAACTGCCCGAGGCGGAGCGCGCTCTGGCTATCAAGCTATTGCCCCGCGATGCCGCGGACGAACGCGCCGCGATGCTCGAAGTCCGCGCCGGCACCGGCGGAGACGAAGCAGCTTTGTTCGCGGGCGATTTGCTGCGCATGTACCAGCGCTTCGCCGAAGCTCAGGGCTGGCGGTTCGAGCTGATCTCGGCGAGCGCTTCCGACGTCGGCGGCTACAAGGAAGCGGTCGCGTCGATCAGCGGTCCGGGGGTCTTCGCGAAGCTCAAATTCGAAAGCGGCGTCCACCGCGTCCAGCGCGTGCCCGCAACCGAAAGCGGCGGCCGCATCCACACATCAGCGGCGACGGTAGCGGTGCTTCCCGAAGCCGAGGACGTCGACGTCCAGATCGACGACAAGGACCTGCGCATCGACGTCTACCGCTCATCGGGCCCCGGCGGCCAGTCGGTCAACACGACCGACAGCGCCGTCCGCATCACCCATCTTCCGACCGGCCTCGTGGTCATCCAGCAGGACGAGAAGTCGCAGCACAAGAATAAGGCCAAGGCGCTCAAGGTGCTGCGAACGCGCCTGTTCGAGATGGAGCGCGAGCGCCTCGCCAACGAGCGTGCCGGGGCGCGCAAGTCGATGGTCGGATCGGGCGACCGGTCGGAGCGCATCCGCACCTATAATTTCCCGCAGGGCCGCGTGACCGACCACCGGATCAACCTCACGTTGCACAAGCTGCCCGAGATCCTTGAAGGCCCGGCTCTCGGTGAGATGGTGGACGCGCTGGTTGCGGAGGACGAGGCGGAGAGGCTCGCGGGTCTCGAAGAGGCGTGACCACCATCCCTCGCGCCCTTTCGCGGGCCACCAACGAGCTCGACGCCATCAGCGACACGCCGCGCCTCGACGCCGAGCTGCTGATGGCCGAAGCGCTGAACGTCGACCGCGACCGGCTGATCCTCGCGCCGCCGGGCGGCGACGCTCCCGATCGCTTCTTCGCCATGATCGAGCGGCGCAAGGCAGGCGAGCCGGTCGCCTACATCACCGGGCGGCGGGCCTTCTGGAACATCGAGCTTCATGTCGGCCCCGGCGTGCTCATCCCGCGGCCGGACAGCGAGGTGCTGATCGCGTCGGCGCTCGAGCATTTCGAGGGCGGGGGAGGTCCGCAGCGTA
This sequence comes from Sphingomicrobium sp., assembly GCA_036378895.1. Taxonomy (GTDB): domain Bacteria; phylum Pseudomonadota; class Alphaproteobacteria; order Sphingomonadales; family Sphingomonadaceae; genus Sphingomicrobium. The sequence continues at coordinate 2,833 of DASUVP010000073.1, read as the reverse complement.
TCCTCGACCTCGGCACCGGACCCGGTACCTTGTTGCTTGCGGCACTGGACCTGTGGCCCCAGGCGACCGGCGTCGGCGTCGACATGTCGCGCCAGGCCATGTCGTACGCGGCGGCAAACGCCCGCAGGCTCGGGCTCGAGCCGAGGGTCAAGCTGAAGGAAGGCGATTGGGCCAAGGGCATCGCCCAGAAATTCGACCTCATCCTGTGCAACCCGCCCTACGTCGCCGAAGACGCCGAGCTCGGCCCGGGCGTCCGCGATTATGAGCCGGACGAGGCTTTGTTCGCCGGCAAGGAGGGTCTCGACGCCTATCGCGAGCTTGCTCCGCAGCTGCCCGGCCTATTGAATCCGGGCGGCCTCGCGGCCGTGGAAATCGGCCTGGATCAGGCCGAGGCGGTCACTGAGCTTCTCGCCCGCGACGGCCTGCAAGCTAAGGTGGCGACCGATCTCGGCGGGAGGCCGCGCGCAGTGCTGCTAACCTGGATCGCATAGAAATTCGCTTGGCATCGGGCGCTTACGACACTACATCTACATCAGGACCGGGCTCGCTCCCTTGAGAAAAAGCTGAGCAGATCCCGCTCCACCCCCGACGCAATCGGCCGTTCGCATCGCGCTTTTTGGCGCAGTTCGGAACGAGAGGGTCAGGCCCCGGCGTAGCTTTGCGCCGGCCTGCCAGCCTCAGGCGAAGGGGAAAGCTTCTGGTTAGGGAAGTAGGAATTTGATCAACAATCGTCAGGGCGGCCGCAGACGCGGTCGTGGGGGGCAGAGAGGCCAGAACCTCGGGGGACAGTCCGGAGGCAATCGGCAGGACAACCGGCAGCGCGGCAACGCGGCGCAGCTGCTCGAAAAGTACAAGAGCATGGCGCGCGACGCACAGCTCGCCGGCGACCGCGTCCAGAGCGAATATTACCTCCAGTTCGCCGACCATTATTTCCGCGTGCTGAGCGAGAACCGCGCCCGCTTCGAGGAGCAGAATCCGCGTCGCCAGCGTGACGAAGACGACGAGGATGACGGCGACGAGGAGCTGGTGGAAGCCGGCGCCGACGAAAGCGCTGACGTCGGCGAGAGCGAGCCGCGGCGCGAACGCGGTGAGCGTGGTCAGCGTCGCGACCGCGGTGATCGCGGGGATCGTCCGCGCCGTTTCGCTCGCGAGGAGCGTTCGAGCGAGGAAGACGACGAGCGCAACGGCATGGACCGCGGCAATGGCGTCGACGAGCGCATTGCAATGGACGTCCTTCCGCCCGCGATCGGCCGCGAGGACTCTGCTGAAGAAGAAGGCGACGAGGAAGAGGCGCCCCGCCCGCGTCGCCGTGCGCGCCGTCCGCGTGCTGAGGATGGTGAAGGCGAAATCGCCCCCGCCGCGTGATCTTCACGCTCAACAGGGACAAGAGCCGCCGGCTCATTGAAGGGCTGACCGAGGCCGCGATCATCGTCCGCGGAGCATCCGTGGTGATGAGTAACCGGGCAGCGCGAAACCTGCTCGGTGTCGCCATCGAAGGCGTCGACGTCCGCCAGGTGCTTCCCCATCCAGCTGTCATCCAGCGTCTGGTCCGGGGCGGGGTCACCGGCCCCGAGGAGGTCGAGGCCGCCGGATTCGGCGGGTCTCGCCGCCACTGGCTGGTCCGCATCTCCCCACTGGGCGACGGCGCACTGCTCGTCCGCCTTATCGACCGAAGCGAGGCCCGTGCAGCGGAGCAGATGCGCGTCGACTTCGTCGCCAACGCCAGCCACGAACTGCGCACGCCGCTTTCGACCCTGATCGGCTACACCGAGACCCTGCGCGAGCGGACGGCCGAGCTCGATGGCGAGACCCACGACCGCTTCCTCACCATCGTCCACGACGAGGCGAGGCGAATGCAGCGGGTCGTCGAGGATCTCATTTCCCTGTCGCGCATCGAGGCGGAGAAGTTCACCACGCCCACCGAGGCTGTCGACCTCGAACAGTTGATCGAAGTGTCTATCGAAAGCGCCAGGCGCATGGCGGAGGATCGCCGTTCGACTCTGGTCTGCGATATCGAGCCCAACCTGCCGAACATTGCCGCAGACGGGACCCAGATCCTTCAGGTGCTCGACAATCTCATCACCAACGCACTTCGTTACGGCGAGCCCGGCACGCCGGTTACGGTCTCGGCCTGGCTCGAGGACGAAATGGTGCATCTCACCGTCACCGATCAGGGCGAAGGCATCGCCCCGGAGCACGTCAAGCGGCTGACAGAGCGCTTCTACCGAGTGGACACCAGTCGCAGCCGTTCATTGGGCGGCACTGGATTGGGACTTTCCATCGTCAAGCACATTGTTGAGCGACATCGCGGGCGGCTGACCATTGAAAGCAAGCTCGGGAACGGAACGACCGTGCATGTGCTCCTGCCCGTGGCAGGCATGGCCGTATGAGGCGTCGCGAAGTTTCTGTTCGCGCCTTCGCAGCAGTTGCTCTTGCCGTTTCGTCCGGAACGGGTTGGGCGCGCGACGACGGCCAGATCTGGACCGGCGGCGGAGCAGCGGTGAATCTGAACGATCGATGGCGGCTGACAGGAGAAGTCGTCGCGCGCTTCAGCGATAACCGCGGCGGGCTTTATGAGATTGAGGCTCCGACGCTATTGAACTTCCGGCCTGCCAAGGACATCACCCTCGCCGCCGGCTACGTCCACAACCCGCAATTTGCCGATGGAGATTTGACCACCGTCGAGCGGCGGGCGCGGGAACAGATCACGGTCGACAACATCGCCAGGGTCGCCGGAGGCAGGCTCAGCGCCAGGCTCCGTTTAGAGCAGCGCTGGCGTGACAACACGGACGGGACTGGCTGGCGCGTTCGTCCCTACTTAAAATATTCGCTC
>DASUVP010000072.1:0-2063 GCA_036378895.1 Sphingomicrobium sp. | reverse complement strand
AACGGGAGTCGATTCCGTACCGTTCTGTTGCAGGTGCAACACAGAATCGTGATTCCGGCGCTGCTTGCCCCTTCCCCACCGTTATCTATAACGCCCCTTCGTTCCCGAGATTTTGCCCCAAGAGGATTGCCGATGCTCCGCCTGAAGACCGCCGCTGCCGCGCTCCTGATCATTGCCGTGGCCGCGCCGGGCTGTTCGCGCAACCGCGACGTCCCCGTCGAGCTTGCTCCGTCGCGCATGACGACCATCGGCGTGAACGCCTATCTGTGGCGCGCCGCCCTCGACACCTTGTCGTTCGCCCCGCTGCTCCAGGCGGATGCGAACACCGGCGTGATCATCACCGACTGGTATTCCAACCCGCAGTCCCCGACCGAGCGGGTAAAGGTGACCGCCTCGATCCTCGACCAGGATCTTCGCGCGGACGCATTGCGCGTCACGGCATCGCGCCAGGTCAACCAAAGCGGGACCTGGGTGAACGCGCCGGTGTCCGCGGCGACGGTCCAGAAGCTCGAAGACATCATCCTCACCCGTGCCCGCGATCTCCGCCGCACAACCGTCAGGGGGTAATTAGATCCGATGACCGGCCGTTTCGATCCGGCCGTTGCGGACGTCCGCTGGCAGGCCCGGTGGGATGAGGCGCGCAGCTTCGTCGCCGATTCGGCTAGCGCCAGGCCCAAGACCTATGTGCTGGAGATGTTCCCCTATCCATCGGGGCGCATCCACATGGGCCACGTCCGCAATTACACGATGGGCGACGTCCTCGCGCGCTTCCGCCGGATGCAGGGCCGCGAGGTGCTGCACCCGATGGGCTGGGACGCGTTCGGAATGCCGGCCGAGAACGCGGCGATGGAGCGTGGCGTCCATCCCGGCGCCTGGACAAGAAGCAACATCGATTCGATGCGCGCCCAGCTCAAGCGGCTCGGCTTCGCACTCGACTGGAGCCGTGAGCTCGCGACCTGCGACCCCGATTATTACGGCCACGAGCAGGAGCTGTTCCTCGACCTCTACGAAGCCGGGCTCGTCTACCGCAAGGAGAGCGAGGTCAATTGGGACCCGGTCGACCAGACCGTCCTCGCCAACGAGCAAGTGATCGACGGCAAGGGCTGGCGGTCGGGCGCGCCGGTCGAACGGCGGCGGCTGTCGCAATGGTTCCTGAAGATCACCGACTTCGCGGAAGAGTTGCTGGAGGGCTTGAGCGAGCTCGAGGATTGGCCCGAAAAGGTCAAGCTGATGCAGGAGAACTGGATCGGCAAAAGCCGCGGCCTGCAGTTCCGCTTCCGTCTCGCCCATGGCGATGGCGCGGAGCAGATCGAGGTCTTCACCACGCGGCCCGACACCATCTTCGGGGCAAGCTTCGTCGCGATAGCTCCGACCCACCCGATCGCTGAGGCCGTGGCCGAGCGCGACCCGGCGGCGGCCGAGTTCATCGCCGAATGCCGGCGCGGCGGCACCAGCGCGGCGGAAATCGAGACCGCCGAGAAGAAGGGCTATCGCACCGGGATCGAAGCGATCCATCCGCTCGATCCCGACTGGCGGCTGCCGGTCTACATCGCGAACTTCGTGCTGATGGACTATGGCACGGGCGCCATCTTCGGCGTCCCCGCGCACGACCAGCGCGACTATGAGTTCGCCAGCAAGTACAAGCTGCCGATCAAGCGCGTCGTCGCCGCGACGGCCGATGAGTCGGGTCAGCCGATCGTCGGCGAGGCCGAGCCGATGGACGGCATCGCGGTCAACTCCCGGTTCCTCGACGGGCTGACGACGGAGCAGGCGACCGCCGAGGTCATCCGCCGCGCCGAAGCCGAAGGATGGGGCGAAGGCACCACGGCCTGGCGGCTGCGCGATTGGGGCGTTTCGCGCCAGCGCTACTGGGGCACGCCGATCCCGATCATCCATTGCGAGACCTGCGGCGCGGTCGCCGTTCCGCGCGATCAATTGCCGGTCGTCCTCCCCGAGGACGTGAGCTTCGACAAGCCGGGCAACCCGCTCGACCGTCACGACGGCTGGCGCAATGTCAGCTGCCCGTCGTGCAGCGGGCCTGCGCATCGCGAGACCGACACGCT
>DASUVP010000071.1:0-9822 GCA_036378895.1 Sphingomicrobium sp. | reverse complement strand
GCGTTCCGCATCTCTTCCTGAAGCTGAAAGAAGGCGGTACCGTCCGTGATCAGCGGTTGATGGATCGGGGCCTCGGCCGACAGGACCGACAGGCGCTCGTTCGCACGAACCATCGCGCGCTCGATGAACAGGCCGTCGATACGGCTCGGGTTCTCGATCGCGTCGGTGAGACCGCGGCCCGGCTCCAGGTCGAGCGCGAGGGCGCCGGTCCCGAAGTGGATGTCGAGGTCCAGCAAAGCGGTCGAGCGGTGGGCCTTTTCGCCGAGCTGCCATGCGAGCGAGGTCGCGATGGTCGAGGCGCCAACGCCGCCGCGGACGCCGATGACGGCGGCCATAACGTGCGGCTTGTCGACCTGCGCTTCGCCGCGCGGGCCCGACAGGATCGTCTGCGCATTCGCGAACGTGTCGCGCAGATGGTCGACCGTGAACGGCTTCAGCAGATAGTCGTGGATACCGCTGGCGACGAGGTCGCGGTAGAGGCGGACATCGTTGACCTGGCCCGAAGCAATGACGATTGTCCCCGGCTCGCAAACTTCGGCGAGCGCGTTGATGTCGTTCAGCGGGTCGGCCGATTCCGAAAGGTCGACGAACAGGATGTTCGGGCTTGCCGACACGGAGAGCGACTGCACCGCATTGCGGAGGCCGCCCTTGTTGACCTTCTCAGGCGACCAGCCGTGCTCCACCGCCACCGGCCGAAGCATGTCGGCAGTCGCATCGTCGCAGACGAAGGCCTGGAATGGATCGCGCAACCCAGCGCGTGCCTGGAACGGGGCGTTCATTAGTTGCTGCCTCCCGACTTGGTGCTGATGTCCTTCAGGCCCTTGGCGCCGGTCGGCTCCGAGGACTTGTAAAGGCCGACGGCCTTGGTGCCGGTCGTAACATCGGAGACGGCGGCGCCGGCGCGACCGTGGACCAGGTCCTCGGGGCTGGCGACCATGGCCGCCAGGTTCGCGTTCACGCCGCAACCGAAGTTCGGCATCATCTCGTTGTTGTAGTTCGGCTGAGACTTTCGCTCCCAGTTCGGGCAGTTCGGAACGCTCGCCACGTTGCGGCTGACCACCACCCGGACGTTGCCTGGAACGACGGCGCCGGCGGTGACCGGAGCACCGTCGGACACGAGCATGCCGTAGTTGGAAGCGATCCCGGCGATTTGGGCGCGCGCGCCCTCCGAGTAGGAGCCCTCGATGTAGATGCTGTCGCCGTAGCGAAGATCCAGGCTGCGGAACCAGCCGTCGAGACGCGCTGCTTCCGACGGAGAGAGCGAGCCGCCCGGAGCCGAAGCGTCGAACACATAGTCCGCGCGGCTGACGACAGGCACGTTCACTGCCGACATGCCAGCCTCGAAGTTCGGGCCCGGTTTGTAGGCGCAGCCGGTGAGAGCCGCTGCAACCAGCAGAAGTGCAGACTTCGAAGCCATCTTGGCATCCTTCCTGATGAAGCGGCGGATCACAGCTTGAACCCCGGGGTTGCAGCGGCCGCGGCGCCACCGAAAGCGGGGGCAGGAGCGGGGGCCGGAGCCGCCGGACGGCCCTGGCTGCTGTAGCTCTGGCCTTCCCAGACCCGCGTCGCGTCGGACGGGATCCGAAGACCGTCGGTCGGCGCCGCCAGGCGGCCGGAGACCGGACGCACGAGGTACGGAGTGACGATGATCACCAGCTCGGTCTCGGACCGGCGGAACCGCGTCGAACGGAACAGGGCGCCGAGGATCGGCAGGTCGCCTAGGAACGGAGCCTTGTTGATGTCGTTCGTCGCCGCATTGCGCAGAAGGCCGGCGATCATGAAGCTCTGGCCGGAGCCGAGCTCGACCGTCGTTTCCGCCCGGCGCGTGGTCAGCGCGGGAACCGTGAAGTTGTTGAGCTCCACAGCGCCTTCGTTCGACAGTTCGCTGACTTCCGGACGGACGCGCATCGAGATGCGGCCGTCGGCAAGCACGATCGGCGTGAACGCCAGGCCGACGCCGTACTGCTTGTACTCGATCGAGATCGAGCCGAGCGACTGCGAGATCGGGATCGGGAATTCGCCGCCGGCGAGGAAGCTGGCGGTTTCGCCCGAGAGCGCCGTCAGGTTCGGTTCGGCGAGCGTGGTCACCAGACCGTCCGTCTCGGCAAGATCGATCGCACCGGCGATGTCGAGGCCGAACAGTTTTCCGGCAGCACCGATGGTGGTGCCGTTCAGGATCTGGTTCACGCCAAAGGGCGACGAACCCGGGCCGCTGGACGCACCTTCGCCCTGGCCGATGCCGAACTTGAACCCGCTGGTCGGATCGCTGCTGAGGAGGTTCACGCCGACCTGCTTGAGCAGGGAGCGGTTCACCTCGGCGATCTTCACCTTGAGGTTCACCTGCAGCGGAGTTGCCGTCTTCAGCCGGTTGACGACGCAGATTTTGCACATCGCGCCTTCTTTGGACATGTCGACGCCAGGGTTGAGTTCGGCCGTGACCAGAGAGGCAGCCAGGGTGGCATCCTCCGGAGAACCGACTGTGCCCGACAATATGGCGTGCTGGCCAATCGTCGTGACCCGGATGTTGGCGTCGGGCATGGCCGCATGGACCAGCTCATTGATCGACGGGAGGTTCTGGCTGACGCGAACGCTGGCGCCGTAGACGACCGAACCATCGGCTGCCGTGGCGATCACCGTCGCTTCACCGAACTCCTTGCCGAACAGATTGATCTGCCGGGGGTTCGTGACGTGGACATCGGCGACGCCCGGGTTCGAGGTCCAGACATCCGCAACATTGCGCGGAAGGCGAACCATCTGGCCTTCGCCGACCGACAGCTGAACCTCCTGGCTGGGACGATAGCTGCGGCTGGACTGAGCGGCCGCCGGGGCCGAGGCCGCCACCGTGCCGAGGCCGACAGCCAAAGCGACGAAAGCGGTGCCGAGACGAACCCGGCGGGTCTTGGAACGACTGGTCATTTTAGCGAGCTCCCACCGGAACGACGGTGACACTATTTCCGCGAGCGACACGGACGACCGGACCGGCCGACGCACCTGCGGATCCCGAGTTTGCGTTGCCGCCTTCGCCGCTTGCAGCCGGCGCACGGGCGGGAACGCTACGACGCTGGAAGCGCGATACATCGCCGCCAGTCGAGTAGGTCGTGTTGGTGTCCATTGGACGATTGGCGACCGCCAGAAGCATCTGACGCTCCTGGGCAGGGTTGGTGCCTTCCGGCACGCGGACCTCACCGGAAGCGATCGCACGCTCGAGCTCGGACGTATTGTCGGCGATCGAGCGGAGCGACAGCGACAGCTGGCCGACGCTCTGCGCAACGGCGATCTTCTCGGCGATGCGCGGAGTGGCTTCCAGCGTGACGTTGGAGAAGGTCTTCACCTCGGTCTTGCCGTCTTCGCCCTTGCTGTCGACGCGCTGGTCAGTGGCCAGGACGCGGACGTTGCGGACCACGGTCTCGGAAACCTTCAGCGGGGGGCCTTCGCCGCCACCCACTTCCTGGGTCAGCACGATGTCGACGCGGTCGCCCGGGAAGACGAAGCCGGCGACGCCGGTCGACGCATTCACGGGAACGGTGACGGCGCGCATGCCCGGGCCGAGCGCCGCGGCGAGGAAGCCGCGATCCTGCGGACCGACGAGGGCGCCACGGGTCAGAGGCTGACCGGCGGTGATGGGATAGCGCACGACGGTGCCGAGCAGCTTGGACATATCCGAGTCCGGCTGGCCTTCCGTGTAGTACGCGGCTTGCATCATCTCGCTCGGCCACGGCTGATAGGTGAGGCTTTCCGCATCGACGATGGTGCCGACCGGCAGCGCCTTGCGCGCCACGAGCACCTTCGGTCCGGTGGGAACGGCCTGCGTTGCCGCGGCTGCCTGCGCCTGTTCGGCGCCTGCTCCAGCGAACATGTTCTTGGCCATGATTGCGGTCACTGCCGCGATCACCAGCGCTCCGACGAGCAGCATGATCTTCTTAACATTCATGGCGAAATCGCCTCCCCTTCTCGGGCCCCAGTACGGTGACAGACATCAGGCAAATTGGTTAAGAAACCGTTGGATAAGAATTGCGAGCGCTCCGAAGGCGATCGCGACGCCGTACGGAACCTCCGGTTTTCCGGCCTTTTTCTTCATCCGGTGAAGGATCAGGACGACGAGCGTCAGGACGCCGCCGCCGATCGACATGTAGACGAGGAAAAGGACCGTCGTTGCGGGCGCGAACCACAGCGCGAGCGCCGCGGCGAGCTTGACGTCACCGCCGCCCATCATCCCGGTGTAGAAAGCGACCGCGAGCAAAGCGAAGACCCCGGCGGCGACGGCGACCTGGATCGCCGCGTCCGGCCACAGCGGGAGCCCGACCGAGAGCCAGAAGAGCGGCGCCATCAGCGCAATTGCGAGGTTCAGGCGGTTCGAAATCGTGAAAGTGCGGACGTCGACGGCCGCTGCGTAGACGAGCAGGATCGCGAGAATGCTCAGCAGAATTTCGGTAAACGCGCCGTTTGTCATGCCGCGACACCTAGACGGCAGGGCTTTCCAAACCGTAACCGCCAGTCGGAATGGCGGAATTTGACGTCCTGATCATCGGCGGCGGAATCGCCGGGGCGAGCCTTGGCGCCGAGATCGCGGGGGATGTTAGAACCGCAATCATTGAAGCCGAGACTCATTGCGGGATGCACTCGACCGGCCGGTCGGCCGCTTTCTGGTTAGAGAGCTATGGCGGTCCAAACGTCGCGGTTCTCAGCGCCGCGTCCCGCGAGTTCCTCGCCAACCCGCCGGCCGATTTTTCGGAAGCCGGATTCCTGCGCGATCGCGGCGACGTCCATGTCACCCGCGACGAGCTTCCCGTGCTGCCCGAGGGCGTCGTTTCGCGCGTCGTGGAGCGCGAGGAGCTCGAACGGCTCGTCCCCGGGATACGGCCGGGGTGGCGGCGGGCGCTGTTCGAGCCGGGCTGCGCGGATATCGACGTGGCGGCTCTGCACTCGGCCTATCTCCGCAAATTCCGCCGGAGCGGCGGCACTCTCGCGACGGACGCCAGGCTTGAGTCGGCGCGCTATTCGGACGGGCGGTGGCATGTACGGCTCGCGGACAGCGGCTCGCTGACCGCATCGGTGCTGGTCAACGCCGCCGGAGCATGGGCCGACCTTGTCGCCGAAGCCTGCGGCGTGCGGCCACTGGGAATTGCGCCGAAGAGAAGGACGATGGTTCAGCTGCGCGTGGGACGGTCCGGCCTTCGCGACCTTCCACTGGTCGATGATGCCGCCGGCACCTTTTATTTCAAGGGCGAGGGCGATCGCAGCATCTGGCTCAGCCCACATGACGAAATCGACAGCGATCCCTGCGACGCTGCGCCCGAAGAGATCGACATTGCGACCGCGATCGACCGGTTCGAGCAGGTCGTCGACTGGCCGGTCGAAGCGGTCGAACGAAGCTGGGCGGGCCTGCGCAGCTTCGCCCCCGACCGCATCCCGGTCTATGGCTTCGATACGGACGCGCCGAGCTATTTCTGGTGCGTCGGGCAGGGCGGATTCGGCATCCAGACCGCGCCTGCCGCGAGCAGACTTGCGGCCAGCCTGCTCCTTCGCCGCGACCTCCCGGGCGACCTAGGCAGAATCGATGCCAGGGTGTACTTGCCCAACCGCTTCGCGGGCGATTAATTCTTCCGTAGCTGCAACGACTTGCAGTTTACGGCGAAGCGACTGATGACCCCGTTCAGCGACCGGAACCGCGCTGGCGGCTACATCCCATAGGGTTACTCATTGGAGGGCCTGGGGAGGGAACATTTCAGTGGGCATATTCAAGTTCGCTTCGCGCGACATCGCCATCGATCTCGGCACCGCCAACACCGTCGTCTACGTGAAGGGCAGGGGCGTCGTGATCGATGAGCCCTCGGTCGTCGCGATGGAATGGTACAACGGCGTCCGGAAGGTCCGGGCGGTCGGTGACGATGCGAAACTGATGATGGGCAAGACGCCCGAAAACATCAAAACCATCCGTCCGCTTCGCAGCGGAGTGATCGCCGACCTCGAAGTCGCCGAGCAGATGATCAAGCATTTCATCAGCAAGGCGCAAGCGGGCGGAAGCCGCTTTTCCAGCAGCCCGGAGGTCGTAATCTCGGTCCCCTCGGGCGCAACATCCGTCGAGCGCCGGGCGATTCGCGACGCCGTGTCGAATGCGGGCGCGGGGAAGGTTTCGCTGATCGACGAGCCGATGGCTTCAGCGATCGGTGCGGGCCTTCCGGTCCGTGACCCGGTCGGATCGATGGTGGTCGATATCGGCGGCGGCACGACAGAGGTCGGGGTCATCTCGCTCCAGGGCCTGGCCTATTGCGAGTCGGCGCGCGTCGGCGGCGACAAGATGGACGAAGCAATTACCTCCTACGTCCGGCGCAATTACAATTTGCTGATCGGCGAAGGCACTGCGGAGCGCGTGAAGATCGAGATCGGATCGGCCAAGCGCGCGGCCGAATCCGACAATATCTCGACCTATGTCAGAGGCCGCGACGTCGCTCGGGGCATTCCTACGGAAATCATGCTCACCCAGTCGCAGGTCGCGGACGCGGTCAGTGAGCCCATCGCCCGGATCGTCCACGTTGTCCGTTCCGCGCTTGAGCATACACAACCGGAAATCGCCGCGGATGTCATCGACGCCGGTATCATGATGACCGGCGGCGGGTCGCTTTTGAGAGCCATCGCCACCGTCCTGCAGGACGAGACCGGCTTGCCCGTCCAGGTGGCGGAGAACCCGCTGCAGTGCGTTGCTTTGGGCGCCGGCCAGACCCTCGAGGACCCGACCTATCGCGGAGCTTTGGTGGCGATCTAGCCTTTGAGCTTGTCGGCTTCGGCACAGGCGAGCGCATCGACCCGGTCGTTTTCCGGATGGCCGCTATGACCCTTCACCCAGTGCCATTCGATCCGGTGCGGCTCGCAGGCGTCGAGCAGCTGCTGCCACAGCTCGGCATTCTTTACCGGCTTCCGGTCCGCAGTCCGCCAGCCATTGCGGCGCCAGCCGTGAATCCACTTGGTGATGCCGTCGCGGACGTAATTGCTGTCGGTGTGAAGCTGCACCCGGCACGGTCGTTTGAGCGCTTCGAGCGCCTTGATCGCGGCCATCAGCTCCATGCGGTTGTTGGTAGTCAGCGGCTCGCCGCCGGAGAGCTCGCGTTCCTTGCTGCCCGTGCGCAGGAGCGCGGCCCAGCCGCCCGGTCCCGGGTTTCCCCGGCAGGCTCCGTCGGTGAAGATTTCTACTTCGGGAAGCTCCGCCACTAGGCGACGAGCTCGCGTGGCAGCTTGAAGGTCATTCGCTCGGGCGTGTGGTCGGCAATTTCCTCGGTCACGGCGAACCGCTGGCTCAGCGCATCGAGAACTTCGCGGACGAGCAGCTCGGGCGCCGAAGCGCCGGCGGTAAGTCCGATGGTCTTCGGCTGGCCGAGCCAATCCCAGTCGATATCGGCCGCGCGCTCGATCAGCCGCGCGGACACGCCCATCCGCTCCGCCACTTCGGCGAGCCGCAGCGAATTGCTGCTGTTGGGAGCGCCGATGACCAAAAGCCGCTCGCACTCCGGAGCGATCGCCTTGACCGCCGCCTGGCGGTTCGACGTGGCGTAGCAAATGTCCTCGCTCCTGGGCACACGGATCGAGGGGAACCGAACCTTGAGCGCGCCCACGACGGCCGCCGTGTCGTCGACCGAGAGTGTGGTCTGCGTAAGGAAGGCGAGATTGTCGGGCGTTGGAACCTCGACCCGTTCCGCATCCTCGACGGTTTCCACGAGGGTCATGGATCCGGCGGGCACCTGACCGAACGTGCCGATGACTTCGGGGTGACCGGCGTGGCCGATGAACAGGATGTGCCGGCCTTCCTCGATCAGCCGCTGCGCCTGGCGATGAACTTTCGACACGAGCGGGCAGGTTGCGTCGACGTAGGTGAGCCCGCGGTCCTGGGCTGCGGCCGGCACCGATTTCGGCACGCCGTGCGCCGAAAAGACCACCGGCCGGTCATCGGGGACCTCGTCGAGCTCGTCGACGAAGACGGCGCCCATATCCTTCAGCCGCTCGACCACGAACTTGTTGTGGACGATCTCGTGGCGCACGAAGACGGGCCGCCCGAAGCGCTCCAGCGCAAGCTCAACGATCTGGATCGCGCGGTCGACTCCGGCGCAAAAGCCGCGGGGCGCCGCGATTAGGACCCGCAAGGGCGTCTTCAGGTTAGGGTTAGGTTCAGGCATTCGCGGGCCATGTAAGGCATCGCTTGCAGCCTTTGAAGGCGCTTCCTATGAACCATTGCGACTTGTTCAGGCCGCCAAGGAACCCAACCCTCGTGAAGCTCCGTCTTATTCCGCTGATGATTCTCGCCCTCCTGCCGGCCTGCAACCGCGAAGGAGGCATCGAGCAAGGCGGCATCTACGTCCGCCGCAGCGCCTGCCCAATTGCGGGAATTCCCGCGGGAACCGGCGACGTCACCATCTTCGACCCGGCCAACAGTGTCGCCGCGGACGCGATCGACGTGACCGCGACCATCACCAATCTGCGCGCCACCTGCCAGGAAGCCGGGGACCAGCTGGTTTCGACCGTCACGTTCGATGTGGTTGCGACCAGGCGCGACCCGACCGCCGCCCGCCAGGTCGTCCTGCCATATTTCGACATCGCCTTGCAGGCGGGGACCAATGTCGTCGCCAAGCGCGTCGGCCGCGTCGGGCTCGATTTCGCGCCGGGCAGCTACCGCGCGCAAACATCCAGTCAGGCCACCATCCGGGTCCATCGCTCGGTCGCCCAATTGCCGGCCGATATCGAACGCCAGCTTACGCGCCCGAGGAAGGCAGGTGACGCGTCCGCGGCGGTCGATCCGATGACCGATCCGGCGATCCGAACGGCGGTTGCCAATGCGACCTTCGAGCATCTCGTCGGCTTCCAGCTGACCGAGGGGCAGCTCCGCTACAACGTCACGCGCTAACACGTTGACTTCGCGCGCGCGTGAAGCCTAAGGCTCCGCCCGTCTCCGGCGGGCTTGCCCGCCGGAAGGCCGCGCGGGAGAGTTCGCGATAGCCTTCAATGGGTTGTCGCGGCGCCGAAGGAGCAACCGCCCCCGGAATCTCTCAGGCAAAGGGACCGCGCGCGCCTGACAGTCTGGAAAGCGTTCGCTTGCGAAGGCGGACCACCGAAGGGGTAAGCCGGCCGAGGCCGGTGAAAGCTCTCAGGTCGCGCGACAGACGGGGGCGACGGCGCCGGACGGGACGATCCCGTGCGGCGGTCGCAACCGGAGCGCCATGATGAGCAGAGAAGTCCACAACGGCCCCACCGACGAAACCCAGGCGCGTGGCGAGCCGTACAGCGGCGATCCTCAGGGTGGCGCCGGCTTCGAAGAGCCGATCCTCCAGCGGCTTCCACTCGACGAGTGGCATCGCGCCCAAGGCGGCCGGATGGTCCCGTTCGCCGGCTATGAAATGCCGGTCCAGTATGAAGGGATCATGGCGGAGCATCTGTGGGTGCGCGAGAACGCCGGCCTGTTCGACGTCAGCCACATGGGCCAGATCCTGTTCCACGGCGCCAACGTCGACGCCGCGCTGGAAACGCTCCTTCCCGGCGAGCTCAAGCTCCTTGGCGACATGCGGCTGCGCTATTCGATGCTGCTGGCCGAGGATGGCACGATCATCGACGATCTGATGGCCACGCGCCGCGGCGACCAGTTCTACGTCGTGGTCAACGGCGCGACCAAGCAGGGCGATCTCGAAGTCTTCGAAACCTTGCTGCCGCGGACGGTCGTCGTCGATCACATGCGCGAGCAGTCTCTGCTTGCGCTTCAGGGTCCCAAGGCGGCTGAGGTGCTCGAAGCGCTCGTGCCGGGAGTGTCGGAACTGGGCTTCATGCAGGGCGGGCCCTTCCGCG
>DASUVP010000070.1:0-13118 GCA_036378895.1 Sphingomicrobium sp. | reverse complement strand
GTGGAGAACGTCGAACCAGGGCCCGAAGTCGGACAACCGCTCGATGTTGGGCCTGAGGAGGAGCCAATCCTCCTCGGCGACATCGGCCGGTAAATGATTGGCCACCGCCGCGAAGTCGAGTTTGTGAAGCAGGCGTGCGTTCAGAAGCTCGATGTCGTGCGGGTCGAAATGTGCGGGCGCCCGGCCGAAATGCGCGAAGTCGAAGTCGCGGGCCAGCTCGTCGAGGCTGGCGATCGGCTCGACCGGCTGCGACGTCCCGATGCGCGCGAGGAGCGACAGCATGGCCATCGGCTCCACGCCTTCCTCACGGAGATGCTCGGCGCCGTAGGAGCCCAGCCGCTTCGACAATTTGCCCTCGGCCGCAACGAGCAGCGCCTCGTGAGCGAAAGCCGGCGCCTCGCTCCCGAGCGCTTCGAACATCTGGATCTGCGCGGCGCTATTGGTGACGTGGTCCTCGCCACGCACGATGTGCGTGATCTGGAGGTCGACGTCGTCGATCACGCTCGGCAGAAGGTAGAGCCAGCTGCCATCCTCGCGCCGGACGACGGGGTCCGAAAGCAGCTTCGGGTCGAACCGCTGCGGACCGCGGATCAGGTCGTTCCACTCGATCGGCGAATCATGGTCGAGGCGGAAGCGCCAGTGCGGCCGCCGGCCTGCCGGCACCTGCGCGTCTTCCGGCTTGCGCTCGTAGACGGGCGGCAGACCACGCCCGAGCAACACCTTGCGGCGAAGCTCGAGCTCCTCGGGCGTCTCGTAGCAGGCATAGACCCGCCCCGCTGCCTTCAGCCGTTCGAACTCGCGTTCGTAGAGATCGAACCGCTGCGACTGCCGCACCTCCGAGTCCGCATTGAGCCCCATCCAGCCCAGATCGTCGCGGATCGCGTCCACGAACTCTTCCTTGCTGCGCTCGCGGTCCGTGTCGTCGATTCTCAGGATGAAGCGGCCGCCGTGCTTCCTCGCGAAGAGGAAGTTGTGCAGCGCCGTGCGGATGTTGCCGACGTGCAGTCGTCCGGTCGGCGATGGGGCGAAACGGGTTACGACGCTCATCGGCGCGTCAGGGAAAGGGTTCCGCCGGGGCCCGAAATCTGCACCGCGCGGCCTTCCTCCGAAAAGACCGCCGTGTTCGCGAGCTTCACCGTCGAATCGGCGAGAAGTTCGGCCGGCGATCGCACGCGCCCGCACTCGACCCCTCCAGCCGGCGTGAACTGAACGAAGTTCCGGTCCTGCTTGAAGGTCCAGCTCATCTTCCGGCATTCGGAAGTGATGGTGAACCGGTCCTCGGTGGCCTCAGCCGTCATCGGCCAGAGTTGATCCAGCGGCTTGCTGTTGCCCTGCTCGACCACCCATTCGCCCTCGAGCGACGGGATCGCCGCCTGAACGGTCTCGTTTGCCTCGACGGCCGCAGCGTCGTTGGCGGGCGGCTGCTCGGCGGGCTGGGAGCAAGCCGCAAGCGACATAGCGGCAATGGACAGAAGAATGATCTTATTCATCGCGGAAGCTTCACCTGTGGCCCGGTGTGGAAGAAATTGCTGATCGGATAACGCCGGTCGCGGCCGAAGTTGCGCTCGCCGATCTTGACGCCCGGCGGCGCCTGGCGGCGCTTGTACTCGGCCTTCAGCACCAGCTGCTCCATCTTCGCCACCATCTCTTCCGGCTCGCCGGTCGTCAGCGCGGTCTCGCGAACCGACAACTCCTTGTCGATCAACGCCTCGAGGATCCGGTCGAGGTCGGAATAAGGCGGGAGGCTGTCCTGGTCCCTCTGGCCCGGGCGAAGCTCCGCAGTCGGCGGCTTCTTGATGACGTTTTCCGGCATCACCGGGCCGTCCGGGCCCAGCGCGCCTTCCGGCCGGTTGCGGTTGCGCCAGCGTGAGAGCGCAAAAACCGTCGTCTTGTAGGCGTCCTTCAGCGCATTGTAGCCGCCGGACATGTCTCCGTAGAGCGTCGCATAACCGACGCTCATCTCGCTCTTGTTGCCCGTGGTGAGCAGCATCGGCCCGAACTTGTTCGACAGCGCCATCAGGGCGACCATCCGCAGTCGCGCCTGGATATTCTCTTCGGCCAGGCCGGGTTCTTTGCCCGCGAAAGCCTCCGCCAGAGCCTCGTCGAAAGCGGCCACTCCCGGAGCGATCGAGATGACGTCATGACGACAGCCGAGCAGCCGCGCGCACTCGCGCGCGTCCTCGAGACTCTCGTCGCTGGTATATTTGGACGGGAGCATCACGCCCCACACCTTGTCCGCGCCGAGCGCATCCACCGCAACCGCCGCCGACAAGGCGCTGTCGATTCCGCCCGACAAACCCAGCACCACGCCCGGAAAGCCGTTGCGCGTCACATAGTCGTGCAGGCCGACCATCATCGCGCGGTAGACGTCCTTCGGAAACGGATCGAGGTCATGGCTCTCGCGCGTCGCGCAGCGCCAGCCGTCCGCCTCGCGCTTCCACTCGGTGAGAAGCAGCCGTTCCTCCCAGTCCGGAAACTGCACCACCCGCTCGCCGTCCGGATGCATGATGAAGGAGGAACCGTCGAAGACCAGTTCGTCCTGGCCGCCGACGCGGTTGAGATAGACGAGCGGGATGCCGGTCGTCGTCGCTCGCGACCGCACCAGCCTCACGCGCTTGTCGTCCTTGTCGAGCTCGTAGGGGCTGCCGTTCGGAACCAGCAGGAACTCGGCGCCAGCATCGGCGAGGTGCGAGCAGACGACCTCCTGCCAGATGTCCTCGCAAATCGGCACGCCGATCTTCACGCCGCGGAAGTCGATCGGCTCGGGCAGCGGGCCGGACGCGAAGACGCGCTTCTCGTCGAACGTCCCATAGTTCGGAAGCTCGCGCTTCAGCGTCCGCGCGACGACCCTGCCGCCCTCGGCGAGGATCATCACATTGTAGTTGAGCCCGCCCTCATGGTGGATCGAGCCGAACAGCAAGGCCGGACCCGGCGCGACGGTTGCGTCGACCAGCCGCTCCGCCGCTTCCATCGTCCGCCGAACGAACTCCGGCTTCAGCACGAGATCCTCGGGCGGGTAGCCGGTCAGCTGCAGCTCCGGCACCATCAGCAAATCGGCTCCCGCCGCCTGCTCGCGCACCGCCAGAATCGCCTGCGCATTGCCATCGAGATCGCCGACGCGCTGGTTCATTTGCGCGAGAGCGATTGTGAGCCGGTCGGTCATGCCTGCGATTTAGCGCGCGGGCCGCCTCCCGCAACCTTTACGGAACCGCCACTCTCTCGCTAAGGCTTCAAGCTCCGCAGGGGACCTACGCCGATGAAACTCCTCGCCGGGAACAGCAACGCGCCGCTGGCCCGATCGATCGCCGACTATCTCGAGATCCCGTTGACCGAAGCGAGCGTCCGCCGCTTCGCCGACGAGGAGATCTTCGTCGAAATCCACGAGAATGTGCGCGGCGAGGACGTGTTCGTCGTGCAGTCGACCAGCTATCCCGCGAACGACAATTTGATGGAGCTTTTGATCTGCATCGACGCTCTGCGCCGGGCGTCGGCGAAGCGGATCACCGCCGTCATCCCCTACTTCGGCTATGCCCGGCAGGACCGTAAGCCCGGACCGCGCACCCCGATCTCGGCCAAGCTTGTCGCCAATCTGATCACCACCGCAGGGGCCCACCGGGTCCTGTCGATCGACCTTCACGCCGGCCAGATCCAGGGCTTCTTCGACATCCCGACCGACAACCTCTTCGCGGCTCCGGTCATCGCGGCGGACATCCAGGCGCGCTTTTCGAACCGCAACCTGATGGTCGTGTCGCCCGACGTCGGCGGCGTGGTCCGCGCCCGCGGGCTCGCCAAAAGGCTCGACAACGCGCCGCTGGCGATCGTCGACAAGCGCCGCGAGCGCGCCGGCGAGTCCGAGGTGATGAACATCATCGGCGACGTAGACGGGCGCACCTGCATCCTCGTCGACGACATCGTGGACAGCGCCGGCACCCTCTGCAACGCCGCTGCCGCGCTCAAGCAGCAGGGGGCGGAGGAAGTCTTCGCTTATTGCACCCACGGAGTCCTGTCCGGCGGAGCGGCCGCGCGCGTCGCCGCGTCCGAGCTGAAGGAGTTGGTTGTCACCGACTCCATCTACAGCGGCGAACCGGACGCCAGGGATGGCCCAATCCGCCGCCTGACCATCGCTCCGCTCCTCGCCGAGGCGGTGCGGCGAATCGCCGACGAAAGTTCTGTTTCCAGCCTGTTCGACTAACCGTGTGCAATCTCTACACGCTGGAAAACGGCCCCGACGCGATCCGTAAGATCTTCGAGGCGGCGCAGATCCCGCTCAGTTTCCCCGAAGGCATCCCCAATTTCGAGCCGCGCGACGTGCGCATCACCGACCGCGCGCCGATCGTCCGCTTCAACCGCGCCAGCGGAGCCGCCGAGCTGGTCGAGCGCCGCTGGTCCTGGCCCGCTCCCGGCGGGAAGCCGGTGTTCAACATGCGCTCGGACGGACGCGAGTTCTGCCGCGACCGCTGCCTGGTCATCGCCGACGGCTTCTACGAGTTCACCAGGGCCGATGACCCGAAGCAGAAGCTGAAAAACCGCTGGCTCTTCCGCCCGGCCGACGACACGCCGTTCGCGATCGCGGGAATCGTTCGCGACAGCCCAGGCATCGGCGAGGCGTTCACCTTGCTGACGGTACCCCCGGGACCCGACATCGCGCCATTTCACGACCGGCAGATCGCCT
This sequence comes from Sphingomicrobium sp., assembly GCA_036378895.1. GTDB lineage: Bacteria > Pseudomonadota > Alphaproteobacteria > Sphingomonadales > Sphingomonadaceae > Sphingomicrobium. The sequence goes on along the minus strand of DASUVP010000070.1, from coordinate 8,446 downwards.
TGCTCTCGCCGCCGCAATGGCGCGCCTGGCTCGACGGTTCGGCAAGCTCGAAGGAGATGCTGCAGCCGGCGCCGGCCGGCGGGCTTTTGGTCAAGGCCGCGGCCTGAAGGAGGTGAGGATGGACATGGACGTCATCCTGAAGCGCTTCGAGCAGCCCGACGAGGTCCGCGAGTTCGAGCTCGGCAAGTTCGAGCTGGTGACGCTGGGCGGAATGACCATCGGCCGAGCGACCTACCAGCCGGGATGGAAATGGTCGGCGCATGTCGGCGCAGCGCAAGGCGCGACCTCCTGCCATGTCGAGCATGTCGGGATGGTCGTCTCCGGCCGGGCGACGGCGGCCATGGACAATGGCGACGTCATCGAGATGCGCGCCGGCGACATCTTCTACATCCCGCCGGGGCACGACAGCTGGGTGGTTGGCCAGGAGCCCTATGTCTCGCTGCACTTCATGGGCGCCGAGGATTACGCTTCACACGATTAGCGGAACAACCCGCTCCGCTTGCGTTGATGCCGCATGCCGCACGTCCTGATCACGGGAGCCAATCGCGGGCTCGGCCTCGAGTTCGCTCGCCAGTACAAGGAGGCGGGCTGGGATGTCGTTGCGACCGCGCGACAATCGAGCCCCGAGCTGGAGGCGCTGGGCGTCCGTGTCGAAACGCTCGACATGCAGGACCTCGATGCCGTCGAGCGCTTCGGCGATCGCCTCGATCGGCTCGATCTGCTGATCGCTAATGCGGGGACCTACGGCCCGCGCGAAGTGTCCAGCGCCGACGAGGCACGCGAGTGGGCCGAGACGTTCGTCACCAACACCATCGCGCCATTCCTGCTCGCCCAGTCCGTGCTTCCGCTCGTGGAGACCCGCAGGGGAAAGCTGATCGCCGTCAGCACGAAGATGGGCAGCATCGAGGATAATACGTCCGGCGGCTTCATCGCCTATCGCTCGTCCAAGGCCGCGCTGAACATGGCGTGGCGAAGCCTGGCCATAGAAGCACGTAACCGGGGCGTGACCGCCGCGGTGCTTCATCCCGGATGGGTGCAGACGCGGATGGGCGGAGCGTCGGCGCCGCTGGAGCCGGAGGAGAGCATCGCGGGCATGCGTACGGTCATCGACGGGCTTGGCGTGGAGCAGTCGGGGGGCTTCTTCAGCCATGACGGAACAACAGTTCCCTGGTGAGCGAACCATGTTAGCCTCCCGTAATGAGCATGAGCCTCTATTTGTGGAAGGCGCCGGTGATCGACGATCCGGACAAGGCGCGCGCCCTCATCGACCGTTACTACGACCAGGGCGAAATATCCGTTTTCGAACGGAGCGAGGACGTCGTTCGGACGCTTGCCAGGATCCGCGAGAACTATTCCGACGCGGCGGGTAACGACGACAATCCCTGGTCGTCCTGGCCGATCGAGGACAGCGACCGGATCATCGAGCTCAACATCCGCTGGAGCGTCGACGGCGAGGTGCTCGACACCATCGTCGCCATCGCCGCCGAGCACGATCTCGTCGTCTACGATCCGCAGGGCCCGGACGTATACCGCGCGGTCGATGCGAATGCGGACAACGGACCAATCCCGCGCCCTACGCCTTGGGAATGGTTCAAGACCTTCGCCATTCCGGCAGTGCTCGTCGCTCTGACCTATGCCGCGTGGCAAATCCCGATCGGGTGGATCCGCTGGCCGTTGGTCGTCGTCACAGGCTTCGTCGCGTCGGCCGGGATTTTCGTACTCGTGCTGGCGCTTCTGGCGGCGGTGGAGATCATCAAGGTGGATGAGCAGGCCTAGCTTGCCTTGGGACGCCGCCCAATCTATAGGCGCCCCGCTTTCCAAATCATTGGAAGACCAGTGGCCCGGCCAAAAGGCATGCCGTGGCGGTTGGATAACGTCGCGTCCTCTGGGGCGCAAAGGAGACGAAATGCCCAAGCTGAAGACCAAGAGCGGCGTGAAAAAGCGCTTCAAGCTCACGGCGACCGGCAAGATCAAGCATGGGGTCGCTGGAAAGCGCCACCGGCTGATCAGCCACAACGCCAAGTACATCCGCCAGAACCGCGGCACCGAAGTTCTCGCCGACGCCGATACGGCGCGCGTGAAGCTCTGGGCGCCCTACGGCCTCAAGTAAGGAGCGCGAGACATGCCACGCATCAAACGCGGCGTAACCACGCGCGCCAAGCACAAGCGGATTTTGGACAATGCGAAGGGCTATTACGGCCGACGCAAAAACACGATCCGCATCGCCCGGCAGGCAGTCGAGAAGGCAGGCCAGTACGCCTACCGCGACCGCAAGGTGAAGAAGCGGAGCTTCCGCGCCCTCTGGATCCAGCGCATCAACGCCGCGGTCCGCGCGGAAGGCCTGACCTACGGGCAGTTCATCCACGCCCTGAAGCTCGCGAACATCGACCTCGACCGGAAGGTCCTGGCGGACATTGCGATGCACGAAGGCGAAGCGTTCAGCGCCATCATCGCCCAGGCGAAGAAGGCGCTCGAAGGCAACAAGGCCGCGGCCTAAGCCTTAAGCGCTGAAGAACAAGGAAGGGCGTCGGAGCTTCGGTTCCGGCGCCCTTTTTGTTTTTGCCGAAGCTGCGCCTTCGGCGAAAGCGCTTGCTCCATTACAATTGGGAACGGTCCGAAGGCGACCACTCTTCAGGCTGGGCATCGCCGCGTTTGAGACGCAATGCCAAGCCAACAATCGTGCCTACGGCAATGGCAATCGTAAGATCGGTGAGGATTGTCAGAGCCATTGTGAGGAGCAGCAGGGTGCGCTCGCCCGCTCCAAGGTTCATGCGCTCCCGCCAACGATGGGGCTCGCTCATGATCCATGCCGTCACCAAGAGCAGGGCCGCCAGGGCCGGCATCGCAAGATAGCCCGTCAGCCGGCCCGCCCCGAGGGTGATGAGCAGGATGACGATGGCATGCACGATCCCGGCGACGGGCGTTCGCCCACCGGCTCTCACATTGGTCGCAGTGCGAGCGATCGCGCCGGTTGCCGGCAAGCCGCCGAAGAGGGGAGAGGCAATGTTGGCCGCCCCTTGCGCGAGCAGCTCGGCGTTGGAGCGATGCCGGCCGCCGATCATTCGGTCCGCGACGATGGCCGACAGCAAGGATTCGACGGCAGCGAGGAAGGCGATCACGAAGGCCGAAGGCAGCAGTTCGCTGATCAGGGCGATGCTGACATGAGGCAGCGACGGCATTGGCAAGCCTGCTTGCAGCAGGCCGAAGCGCGACTCGATCGTATCGACGGGCAAAGCGAGCAAGGCGACGGCCGCGGATGCTGCGGCGATGACAAAAAGGGATCCGGGGAACCAGGGCGCGAGGCGGCGCAGCAAGGCTATTCCGGCTACCGAGAATAGCCCCACCCCCAAGGCAGTGAGGTTGATCGCATCACGGGCGGACCATAGCGCAGGAATCGCCTCGACCAGGTCGGCAGAGGCTTTCGCCCCCGAAAGGCCGAGCAGATCCCTGAGCTGGCTCACGGCGATGATGAGTGCAATCCCGACCGTGAAACCTTCGATCACAGGTTCCGGCACCAAAGCGATGAAACGGCCGATGCGAAGGATTCCGCCGATGGCGAGGATTACGCCGGCCATGAGCGTCGCCAGAAGCAGACCGTCGAACCCGTGCTGCTCTATGATCCCGAAGACCACGACGATGAACGCGCCGGTCGGGCCGCCAATCTGAACCCGGCTGCCCCCGAGCAGGGAAATCAGGAAACCGGCGACAATGGCGGTTACAAGCCCCGCCTTCGGGTCGGCGCCGGAAGCGATTGCAATCGCGATGCTGAGCGGGAGGGCGACGAGTGCGACAGTGACGCCGGCAAGCGCGTCTCCGAAGAACAAGCGCCACGAATAGTCGCGAATGGTGGTTAGAAGCTTGGGCTTCACGTCAGCGGGCTAGGCGACGATGCGACCGGCGTACAAGGCACATTCCGGATGGCCGCAACGACCGGAAAAAGGCGCGCAAGATTTCAGTCCAGCCGTTCGTAGGCCGGCAGCGTCAGGAACTCGGTAAAGTCGTCTGAGACGACCATCTCGCGGAACAGCTCGGACGCGTCGGCGATGTTCGGGACTTCCTGCAAGAGGCCGATCTCTTCCTCGTAGATTGCGTCGAACAGCTCACGGGTGAACTTGCGGCCGTCGTCGAGCGGCGCTTCGAAGTGCAGCCATTGCCAGAGCTGGGCGCGGCTGATCTCCGCCGTCGCCGCATCCTCCATCAGATTATAGAGCGGCACTGCGCCCTTCCCCCCGAGCCAGGCGGCGAGATATTGCACGCCGACGCGGATGTTCTGGCGGGCGCCATGCTCGGTGCGCGGGCCCTTGTGCAGCTCCAGCATCTCGTCGCGGCCGGGGACGTGGTCGGGCCGCTTCGTAAGCTGGTTCGGGCCCGTCATCGCCTCGAACGCTTCCATCGCGATCGGGACGAGGCCCGGGTGGGCGACCCAGGTGCCGTCGTGGCCGTTGGTGACTTCGCGCAATTTGTCGGCGCGCACCTTGTCCATCGCGGTGCGATTCGCTTCTTCGTCGCCCTTGACCGGGATGAAGGCCGACATGCCGCCCATCGCGAAGGCGCCGCGGCGGTGACAGGTGTCGATCAGCCGCAGTGAGTAGGCCGCGAGGAACGCCTTATCCATCGTCATGGCCGAGCGGTCGGGAGTAAGCCGCTCGGCCGAACGACCGAGGCGCTTGATGGTCGAGAAGATATAGTCCCAGCGGCCGCAGTTCAGGCCGACGATATTCTCCTTCAGCGCGTAGAGGATCTCGTCCATCTCGAACGCCGCCGGGATGGTCTCGATCAGGATCGTCGCCTTGATCGTACCGCGCTCGAGCCGGAGCCGGTTTTCCGCGAGCGCGAAAACGTCACTCCACAGCGCCGCTTCTTCCATGCTCTCGAGCTTGGGGATGTAGAAATAGGGCCCCGAGCCCTTGGTCAGCGCGGCTCTCGCGTTGTGCCAGACGTAGAGGGCGAAATCGAAGAAGGCGCCGGCGACCGGCTCGTCGTCCACGACGACATGGTCTTCGGGGAGATGCAGCCCGCGCGGACGTACCATCAGCACAGCAGGATTTTCGCCCACGTCGTAATGCTTTTCGTTGTCCGGATCGCGGTAATGGAGACGTCCGAGCCAGTAGGCCTTGAGGTTCGCCTGGCCCTGGACGAGCTCGTCCCAGGTCGGCGAAGTCGCGTCCTCGAAATCGGCCATGAAGGTCTTCGCGCCCGAGTTGAGCGCGTTGATCAGCATCTTGGCGTTGGTCGGTCCGGTGATCTCGACCCGTCGGTCCTGCAGGTCGGCGGGGATCGACCCGACCGTCCAGTCCCCCTCGCGAATGTCGCGCGTGTCCTCGCGGAAGTCGGGAAGCGCGCCCGCGTCAAACTCCCTCTGCCGGTCGAGCCTCTTGTCGAGCAACTCGCGCCGCCGACCGTCAAACCTTTCGTGCAGCTCGGCGACGAGATCGAGCGCGTCCGGGGTGAGGACTGCGCCCGCTACGGGCACGTTGCTCGGTTCGGCCGCGATGCGCGGCCGCTCGATGACTGAATTCATGCGCGATTCGGCTCCACGCAGATCGAATAGCGCGTCGTCGCCCCGCAGTGATCCCGGAAAGTGAGGCGCTGCCATTCGGTCCGCGCCTTCACTTCGTCGTCGTACGGGCCGTGCATGATGGCGGTGCCCGGCTCGATGTCCTTGAACTGGCAGTCGCTGTAGTCGCCGCCGATCACCCAGTAACGATAGGTCATCTCTTCACTCCTACTCGGCCGCAATGCTAGTTTCGGGCTTGAATTGGGCGGCTTCGGTGGATTCCTTCAATGCGACGGTCGAGGACTGGCCGCCCGAAATGGCGGTAGCGACCGCGTCGAAATAGCCGGTGCCGACCTCGCGCTGGTGGCGGGTCGCGGTGTAGCCCTGCGCCTCGCTGGCGAACTCGGCCTGCTGAAGCTCGGAATAAGCCGCCATGCCCCGGTCGCGGTAACCGCTCGCAAGCTCGAACATGCCGTGGTTGAGGCTGTGGAAGCCGGCCAGAGTGACGAACTGGAACTTGTAGCCCATGGCGCCCAGCTCGCGCTGGAAGTTGGCGATGGTCTGCTCGTCGAGCTTCGCCCGCCAGTTGAAGCTGGGCGAGCAATTGTAGGCGAGCAATTTGCCCGGGAAGCGCGCGTGAATGCCTTCCGCGAAGATCCGCGCCTCGTCGAGGTTCGGATGGCTCGTCTCGAACCACAGCAGATCGGCATGCTCGGCGAAGGCGAGCCCGCGCGAAATGCAGTGATCGAGGCCAGTGCCGTCCTTCAGGCGGAAGAATCCCTCGGGCGTGCGCTCGCCGGTCAGGAACGGCCGGTCGCGCTCGTCGACGTCGGAGGTGATCAGCTTGGCGCTCTCCGCATCGGTGCGGGCGACGAGAATGGTCGGAACGCCGCAAATGTCGGCCGCGAGCCGCGCTGCGTCGAGATTGCGGACGGCGGCCTGGGTCGGGATCAGCACCTTGCCGCCCAGATGGCCGCACTTCTTCTCGGACGCGAGCTGGTCCTCGAAGTGAACGCCGCCGACGCCCGCTTCGATATAGGCCTTCATGATCTCGAAGCAGTTGAGCGGGCCCCCAAAACCCGCCTCTGCGTCGGCGACGATCGGCGCGAACCAGTCGCGCTTGGCTCCGCCTTCCGAATGCTCGACCTGGTCGGCGCGCTGCAGCGCGCGGTTGATCCTTTTGGCCAGCTCAGGCCCCGTGTTCGCCGGATAGAGCGACTGGTCGGGATACATCGAGCAGGCGGTGTTGGCATCGGCCGCGGCCTGCCAGCCGGAGAGATAGATCGCCTTGAGGCCCGCGCGGACCATCTGCATGGCCTGGTTGCCGCTCATCGCGCCAAGTGCGCGGACGGGCTCGTCCTCGTGCAGGAGTTCCCACAGCTTGAGCGCGCCGCGCCGCGCGAGCGTATGCTCGATCGGCAGCGAACCACGCAGGCGAAGCACGTCATCGGCACTGTACGGACGCTCGATCCCATCGAACCGGCCGGCGGGAGCGGAAACAACGACACCAAAATCGGACATGAGCGAATCCCCTGTGATCAGAAGGCAGGGAAACACGCCATCGTGGTAAATGCTGCACAGAAAAGGGCTATGGTGACAGAACTATACTTGTGTATTTTGTAAATTCATTCACAATCTGACTATGGTCATGCAGCGCAAGCTGTTCCTGGGGGCAAGATTGAGACGGCTGCGGCGCGACCGCGGCCTCAACCAGTCGGCCATGGCCGACGAGATCGGAATCTCCGCCTCCTACCTCAATCACCTGGAGCGCAACCAACGGCCGGTCACCGCCGGGATCCTGCTCCGCCTCGCCGAGGCCTTCGACATCGACGTGAAGGCCTTCGCGACCGAGGGCGGCGACATGGCGGGCGCCGACCAGCTCGGCGAGATCTTCTCCGACCCGGTCCTGGCGGATCTCGGCATTGGCCGGGCCGAGCTGGTTGAGCTGGCCGACAACGCACCGGCGGTGTCGGAAGGAATTGTGCGCCTTTACACCGCGCTCCGTGAGCTTCAGCGCCGGCCGCCCGGCGCCGTCGAGGAGGAAGCTGCGAACGATCCGCGCGCGCTGATCACACCAGAGACTTGGGTTCGCGACTACATCCAGTCGCAGCGCAACCATTATCCGGAGCTCGAGGAGCGCTGCGAGACGCTCGGCGATTCGCTCAACGACCCATTGTCGGTCGGCGAGGCGCTGCGGCGGCGGCTCAAGGAGGCGTACGGCGTCGAAGCCAAGGTCGTTGCGCCCGAGCTGCTCGGCGACTTCAGCCAGCATTATGACGCGGATCGGCGGACCTTCATGATCTCCGCTCTGCTCCGGCCCGAGAACCGGACGTTCGGCCTCGCCTACCAGCTGGCCCTGCTCGAGCTTTCGCCTGTGCTCGAGCGCATGGCGGACGCGGCGCGGCCGCCCGATGCCGGCACACGCGCCTTGCTGCACATGAGCTTCGCCAATTACGCCGCGGGCTCGATCATGATGCCCTACGGCCGCTTCCTCCGCGCCGCCGAGGAACATCGCTACGCCATCGACCGCCTGTGCGGACAGTTCGGCGCCAACGTCGAGCAGATCGCGCACCGAATGACCACGCTCGGCCGCTCCGGCGCTCGCGGAGTCCCCTTCTTCATGCTCCGCGTCGACCCGGCGGGGAACATCTCCAAGCGCTATGCCGGCGAGAACTTCCCCTTCTCGCACTTCGGCGGCACCTGCCCGCGCTGGCACCTCCACGCCGCCTTCCAGACGCCCGGGCAGACGATCCGACAGTTGATCGAGACGCCCGACGGCCAGCGCTTCTTCACCATCAGCCGCACCATTGAGCGGCCGATCCGGCCGGAGCTGCGCGACGATGCCTTGCTGGCGATCGGGCTCGGCTGCGACATCCGCTACGCGCCGCGAATCGCTTATGCCGACGGCCTCGACCTGGCGAACACGGAAGCGACACCCGTTGGTCCGGC